>DASSBY010000153.1:0-16338 GCA_035698285.1 Fimbriimonadales bacterium
CCTTCCGTATGAAGTTAATCCGAGCGTTACGAACCTGCAAGCGCCGGGGGTTTACGACTATGACCTCGAAAATTATCCGTTTATGTATCCGATGGCGAGTCGATTGAGAACCTGGTACCCTCTGGCCGAAGGAAACAAAGACGATGATTTTGCTGCTCGCCATTTGCTTGGCGCAAACACCCGACATGACCTCGGATCGTCGGCTCGACGCGCCCGTTTCCTATAAGACCACCGGGGAGGATATTTCGAAGTCTCTGGCAGCCATGGGGCGGGATGGTGGGTTGACGCTTTCAGCCTCAACCCCATACGAAGACATCGTGGCTCTGCGATTCGAAAAGGCGCCCTTGCGGACGGTCATGGCGCAAGTCGCCAAAACCCTAAAGCTGGAATGGCGGCCCGCGCAAGGAGGCTACGAGCTTTATGAAGCGCCGGAGCGCAGGAAGCAAGCCGATGCAGAGTTCCAGAACGATCGGATAGAAAGGCTGAAAGCTTGGCGCAAAGAGAACCAGGACCGCTTCAAACTTCCGAGACCGGACTTCGACGATCTTGCGGCGCGGCTAAGCGAAGAGGAGGCGGTGCCACTGCCCGACCCAAACACCAACTGGCAGGAGTATAACGAGCGCGCGGAGAAAATGCGCACTCTGCGAAAAGATGGAGACCCATCGCTGTGGTTCGCTGCCGCCGTCGTCGCAAACCTGGATGACGGCGTGCTGCGTCGACTGTTCGACGAAGGATCAGTAACCTTCGCGACAAAGCCGAACAGACTTCAACTAGCGCTTCCAAAAGGCGCCGAAAAGGACCTTAAAGCGTGGGGTCTGCGAAATGAGATTTACAGCCCTGCCGGCCGACTGAGGATCCGGATGGTGAGCGGGACCGAGGTGAAGATCACGGCATCCGTATCCGGCGACGGCCAGTCGGCGGGCCAGGAAGAATTTTTCGATCTGAGCGACGAAACGCTTCCGCCGAACTCGCGAGAGCCAAAGGGCACGGCGCTCGACCAGAAGCTGGACATCGAGGGATATCTCGGCCTGCGCTGGGGAATGCCGAACAAGAGGATGGCGACCGAACCGGTGTTGAAGCGGATTATCGAGTCGATTACAACTCCTGAAAAGCGCGAACCGCTATCCGCAATCGCGGGAGAAGGCCTGGTGGAGATCGCGGAAGAAACGGGCAGCAACCTCGTCGCGCTGCTCGGCGACGATATGATAAACCTCGGCAGTCCGACTGGGCTGCCCATGAATGGCCGCATGCTGTTGGCGGTTTTTTGCGACACCGTTCGTGCCGTGTATTCCGAGGAAAACGGTTGGATCACCATCCGCCCGGCGGAGCTTGCCCTCGCGCGCGCAAAACAGTTTCCCCGCAAGTATTTTAGGCAGGTGGCTGATAAGACGACCCGCGGCCGGCTCCTACCGTTTTCCGAAGTCGCCCGGATTGTTTCCGAATCCAGCGACTGGCAGCTGGACGGCAGGTTTGTTCGCGACTACCTCACGGGAGCGGCGGGCAGGCAGGAATTTACGCTGCTCAACACCTGGGGCGACACCTCGGCGATGCGGCTTTGGCATGGCCTCAGCCCCGTGGAAATGGACGCGCTCCAGCAGGGCAATTTGCCAATCGGAAGATTGTCGGCGAAAGCCAAGGCGCTTCTTTGGCGCGCCGTCTCGCTAGGCGGCACCACCCGGAGCGCCAAATCGCCATTTAGGGGCGTTTTTCGGAACCCGACAAACGGCGATCTAACGGTGCTTTTCCCCAACGGATTCCCGCCGAACGAGCTTCTCGAATCCTACAGAGCCGCCGACGATTGCGTTCTAGCCGCATTCAATCCCGGCATCCGCGACATCTGGGTTTCGCAGTCGGTAGAGAAATTCGCCGGCTTCTCGGGGCCCAACAAGGCCGATCTCGAGCACGTTCGCCTTGGGAAGTCGCAATTTCTTTCGTTGGCTCTCGATCGCGCGGTTTGGTGGGCTGATTTCCGGGAGGACATCTACGACTACGCGTCGCCTTCCATGCCTTGGAACGATGCGCCGGAAGCATTGCGGAAGCGGTTTGAGAATGCCCTAAAAAGCCCGGAAAATCCAGGCGTCATCATTCGTTAGAGGGGCCAAAAGGAGCCCGATTTCTGCCATAATAAGGCCAACTTTTCCCCAAGCAAAGGAGCTTTATTTACGCATGAAAGTCAGTATCATCGGCGGCGGGGGCCGCGTCGGAAGTAATGCCGCATTCGCACTGCAACTCGGCGGCATCGTTAAGGAAATCGTGGTCAGCGATATGAACGCTGAGATGGCCGAAGGCGAAGCCCTCGACCTGCGCCACGGCTCGGCCCTAACCTCTCCGCAGATCATTACTTCGGGCGGCTATGATGCCGTCGAAGGCAGCGACTGCGTCGTCATCACCGCCGGCCTGCGCCGGAAGCCGGACGAGAGCCGCCTCGAACTTATCAATCGCAACGTCACGCTTTTCAAAGACATTATCGGCAATCTCAAGGGCGTCAAGCTCGCCGACAACGCGACGATCCTCGTGGTCAGCAACCCAGTCGATATCCTTACGCAATTGGCCGTTCAAGAATCGGGCCTCTCGACTGACCATGTCTTGGGCTTGGGCACCGTCCTCGACACGTGCCGCTTCCGTTCGCTTCTGGCTGATCATTTCAAGGTTGGCGCGACCGATGTGAAGGCGCTCATCCTCGGCGAGCATGGCGACAGCATGGTTCCGATTTGGAGCAGCGCCACGGTTAACGGCATGAACATCGCGGGATTGCCGGGCTTCGACCAGGCGACGGGCGATGGCATTTTCGAATTCACCAAGAAGAGCGGCGCGGAAGTTATCCGCCTGAAAGGAGGAGCGGGCTGGGCGGTCGGCGTCAGCATCAAGGAAGTGGTCGAGGCCATCGCCCTCGACTCCGACAAGCTGCTCCCGGTCAGTTCGCTGCAAAACGGCGCGCTCGGCATCGACGGAGTTTGCCTGTCGCTCCCCACGATTGTTGGCCGCAGCGGCGTGAAGCAAGTCCTCACGCCAGTGGTTTCCGATTCCGAGCGCGAGGCGCTCCTCTCTTCACAATCTTCCCTTAAGGAAGTCTGGGCCAAGGTGGCATGACAGCAGAAATCGTCGCTGTAGGGACGGAACTCCTCCTCGGCGACATTGCGGACACGAACTCCCAGGCGCTCGGCAAGGTCCTCGCCGAGTATGGGATCGACCATCTGCGTCGCGCCACCGTTGGAGACAACCTAGAACGGTGCGCGCAAGCCATCCGCGAGGCCCTCGATCGAAGCGATATCGTCTTCACGATCGGGGGCCTCGGCCCTACTCAGGACGATATCACGGCGGCGGCGATCGCCGATGCGGTGGGCGAGCCGCAAGGATTTCCTCTCAGCGCCCGGCCCATCGCCAACGCCTATGGCACGGCTCCAGGGATTTTTTGGCAAGACGGTGGCAAGACTGTCATCGCTCTGCCCGGTCCAAGAAACGAATTTGGCCCGATGCTAGACGGATTCGTGCGCGAATTTCTTTCGGGGCTCGGCCAGGGAGTCATGGTTTCACGAACTTTCCGCCTGGCTCGCATTCCCGAACTGGAGGTCGAGCGTGCGCTTGGGCCGCTCATGCGGTGCACGAACCCGACGATCGCGCCCTACGCGAAAACCGGCGAGGTTCACGTCCGGGTTACGGCGAAGGCAGACACTCGCGAAGAGGCAAATGCTCTTATCGAGCCGATCGAAGGGAGAATCGCGCTTCTCTTTGCCGGTCACTATTACGGGACGGACGAGGTGTCTGCGGAGGCCGCGACGGTGGAGATGCTGCGGCGCGCGGGCAAGACGATCGCCACCGCGGAAAGCTGCACGGGCGGAATGCTGGCGGAGCGCCTTACGAGCATTCCCGGCTCGTCCGAAGTTTTCATGGGTGGCGTAGTGACCTATTCGAACGATGCCAAGGTGGCTCTGCTCGGCGTGCCCAAGGTGGACTTGAACAAGTTTGGCGCTGTCAGCCCGAAAGTCGCCATGTGGATGGCGCAAGGCGTATGGCGGAAATTCGGCGTGGACTTCGGCATCGGCATAACAGGAATCGCCGGACCGGACGGTGGCACTACCGAAAAGCCCGTCGGGCTCGTGTATGTCGGCGTTTCGACGGGCCCAACGAAGGTCATCGAGCATCACTTCATGGGCACCCGCGAGGCTATTCGCCAAAGGTCCGTCGCGGCAGCGCTGGCGATGATTAGGTCCAAGCTGGAGGCGTAGATTGCTTCCGTCAACCCGACAACTGCTCCCGCAACTCTGACAACTGCTCCCGCAACCCCGACAACTGCTCCCGTCAGCCTGAAAATTGCTCCCGAGAGCCTGACAACTGCTCCCGAGAGCCTGACAACTGCTCCCGTCCGCCTGACAACTGCTCCCGTCAGCCTGACAATTGCTCCCGAGAGGCTGACAACTGCTCCCGTCAGCCTGACAATTGCCCTTGCAGGGGCCGACAACGCGCCAAGCGCGCAGCGCGCACGCACGCGGTACTATATTCTCGGGATGGGACGAAATCGAAAGTTTGGCTTCTCTTTTTCTTGGAAGCGCGCGCTGGGCATCTCCAGCATGAAGGCGAAATTATCGAGGCAATTGGGAGTGCCTCTCACGAGGTCCGGCAGGCAGCGGAAAATGGGCGCGTCCCTGGGCTGCACGGTTTTCCTTGTGGCCGCGATCGGCTTTGCGACGATCCTTTCGCTTATCTTCTAATTCACCTTTCGCAGCGACCCGGCGATCCAGCCATCTTCGGAACGCTTCGAGACAAGCTCGAAGCCGGCGCGCTCGGCTGACTTCAGGACGTCGGGCCAATTGTCTTCGATCACGCCCGACAAAATCCACGTGCCGCCGGGATGGAGGCAGCCCCCGATGTCCGCCGCCATGCGAATGAGCACGGCCGAGACGATGTTGGAAACGGTCAAGTCGAATTGGGCGGCCTCGGGGACGTCGGCCGTGACGAGAATCTCGGCGTCGACTCCGTTGCGACTGAGGTTCGCCTTGGCGACGTCTGCGGATGCCGGCTCGATTTCGGTCGCGACAAGTTTACCGGCGCCAAGAAGTGAGGCGGCGATCGTCAGTACGCCTGTGCCGCATCCAAGGTCCAAGACGCTGGTGCCGGGCCGAACGGCATCCTCCATCAACTCGATGCAAAGCCGCGTCGTGGGATGCTCGCCGGTGCCGAACGCTTGGCCAGGGTCGAGGTGAATCACTTTTGTGTCTTCGGCGGTCGGACAGGTCTCCCAACTCGGGCAGATCATCAGGCTCTTTCCGACCGGCCGGGCTTTGAAGAAGGCCTTCCAAGCGTTTGCCCAATCCTCTTCCGGGGCAGTGGCGATGTCGACGCTCGCCGCGCCGAAGTCGAGGAGAGCTTTGCCCAAGTCGACGGCTCTGTCGGCGGAAGCGAGCCAACCGGTCATCGTTGGGGGTTCGACGGTTTGCTGCGTTCCTGCGCATCCGTGGCCGAGGAAGATTTCGTGTGCGAGGGAAGGGTCCTGCAATTCAGGAAATTCGGCCGTCACCCGCGACCAGATCACGATGGTTTCTTGACGGTCTTGAGGAATTCTTTGAGGTATCCGCGCTCTGGATCCTTGGATGGGGTGGCCTTAAAGGAATCGTCGAACGATTCGAGCAGTTGTCGCTGGTATTCGTTCAATTGTGTGGGCACGTCGACGACGACGCGCACCCGCAAATCACCTCGGTCCCGGCTGCCTATTTGGGGGACGCCCTGGCCGCGAATCCTGAATTCCTGCCCGCTTTGCGTTCCGGACGGGATAGAAAGATCGAACTCGCCGTCGATTCCATCGAGCTTTAGATTGGCGCCTAGGGTGGCTTGAGCAAAGGAAATGCCGACGTTGGTTAGCAGGCCTTGACGGTCGCGGATAAAGCGAGGGTCGGCCTTCACATTCACGCCTACATATAGGTCACCGGGGCGTCCTCCGTTGATGCCGTCGTCGCCCTGGCCGGGGACGTGCAGGATCGTTCCAGTGTCTACGCCAGGCGGGATATCCACGTCGACCTTGGCCTTGTTCTGCTTTCGCTTCCGGCCGGCGCAGGCTTTGCACGCTTCTTCGATAATCTGGCCTTCGCCCATGCATTTTCTGCACGGGGCGCTGCGGCGAACTTGGCCCATGAAAGTGTTCGTTACTTGGACGACGACGCCTGCGCCGCCGCAATCTGGGCATCGCGTCGGAGATGTTCCGGGTTTCGCTCCGCTGCCATTGCAGTCCGCGCAAACTTCGAGGCGCTCGAACGATACTGAGCGCTTGACGCCGTTCACGACATCGGCGAGCTCCAGCATCACGTCTGCCCGTATGTCGTGGCCGTGGACGACCTGCGGTCCGCTCCGGCGTGCCGCACCGGCGCCGAAAAACATTTCGAAAATCTCGCCGATGCCGCTGAAATCGGCCGGGCCGACTTGGACATCGGAAACTGTTCCGTAGAGGTCGTACTCGCGCCGCTTGGCCTCGTCGCTTAGGACCGCGTAGGCCTCGCCGAGCTGCTTGAACTTCTCCTCGGCCTCCGCATCATCACGATTAACGTCTGGGTGTAGCTTGCGCGCGAGACGTCTAAAAGCGGACTTGATTTCGTCGGGCCCGGCGTCGGTGGAGACACCTAAGGTCTGATAATAGTCCTGCGGCATGCTTATTCAGTGAGAGAATCGTCCTCTTCGGATTCATCGACGTCCGCCGGCAAGTCGCCATCCTCATCTTCTTGGCCATTCGAAGACGTCTCGTCGTCGAACAGTGCATCGAGGGAGATGGTTTCTTCTTCGAATTCGCCCGTCTCGCTCATGCCCATGCCGGCGAGAGATTCGCTGTCGGGCGCGCGGTTTTCTGCCCCGAGGATCGCGCCGATCTCTCCAAAGCCCACGTCGAGCCCGCCCGCTTCTTTGGCGAGCAGGTCGAGCGTTTCGAGGGTCTCCGGAGCTTCCGCTGCCAATTCGCCTTCGACCATGATTGGCTTGACGGCGCCGTCAGCAATCTCCTCGAGCGCGATGGTGATCGGGTGCGTCGAATGCGTTTGGACTACGAGCGGAGCGCCGCCTTTCACTTGCTTGGCGCGCTTGGCCGCCAGGTTCACAAGGATATACCGGCTGGGAAATTCGTCGAGTTTGTCGCCTTCGGGATAAAGTGCCATAAGTTCGCGGTTCGTCAAGCGCAAGGCTTGAGCCTTTAATTATACTCGACCGCCGCGTTTGGTGCCCTCGGGCAGACTCGAACTGCCAAGCCCTTGCGGGCACTAGTACCTGAAACTAGCGTGTTTACCAATTTCACCACGAGGGCGGGAGTTTGAAAATGGTACCTCAGGTCCCAAGCCTTAGAACCGTCGTTCTCCGGTAGTATCGCCTGATGGCGGAGCCTTGGGATGTGCCGGTGTCGCGGAAGGGCCGCAGCAAGCTGGTAGACCTTTTGGAGAAATATAGGGCGGCCGGCAAGGATCGAGAGGCTGGGATTTGTCTTGCGCGGTTAGCGCACGTCTATAAGCACGTTGGAGCTGTCGGTGATGGTATGGCTTTTCCGGAGGCTGCGAAAGCGGGAGCGGAGGCGGTCGAGCTGCTGCGTAAAACCGGGGACAAGAAGCAGTTGTGCATCGCGCTTCGAGCGGCTGCTGTTCCGCTTGAAGTGGAGACTGAACCGCTGCTCGAAGAAGCGCTCGCGATTGCGCGGGAAATTGGCGACATGGAAGAAGAGGCTTGGGCGTTGTACGGACAGCGCGGACCCGGCGGCAGAAGATCGCCAAAAGTAGAACAAGCTCACGAGTTGTTTACGCGCTGCGGATGCCTGAAGGGGCAGGCGTCGTGCCTATTGACAATGGGCTTTGCAATTGGCAACCATGACATTCCGAAGCTTCGCCGCGCGGTCGAGCTATTCGAGGAGTCGGGAGACAAGCGCCAGTCCAAAATTGCGCGCGAATATTTAAAGGTTGCCCTTATGAACACGGAACCGGTTTAGCCGGGCATCTCATATCCGCGGTTATCGCGCGCTCTTTCGCCAACTGCGCGAAAAGTAGAGGCTGACGGCCAATCCAAGAAGAACGCCACACAGATCGATGCCGACGTCGGACAGCCTTCCGCCGCGCGCGGGGACGAAGGTTTGATGGAATTCGTCGAGCATCGCAAAAGCCGCCGCGATCCCGAGCGCCAAAATGGGACGGCTCGAAGCGCGCAGCAACAGAAAAGTCAGGATTGCGTACTCCAGGACATGGAATCCTTTGACAAAGAGCCACCACCATTCGCTCCAAAACCGCGTGAACCCAGCCTCGCTGACGGCTATGGGGCTGTGCTGCGAAACCGACTGGATAAAGGCGCGCGGACCGATCACGGTCGACGACATTGCGCTGATTATCGCAATACACGCGATCGGCGGTAGCCAGCGGCGCATTTTGTAATCCTATCGACAATCATTCTAACCAATGCGTTTTCCGAGCAAAGCTAATGAAATGGCGCCGTGCAAAATTATTTGTAATCAAACTCTTTGTCGGGAATCTTCGTATTCGTTTTCGGATGGAACAAGGTTGTGCCGCCGTTTACGGACGAATGCGTCTTGAGAATGAGCAATGATTTATCGTCGATCCAGATGCGCAGCGAGCCGCCTGCAGATTTGCTTTCGACGACGCGGCAGGCATGGCCATCGATTGTTTCGCCCTTTAGGAATGCCACCGATTTCAAGCCTTCAAAATAGCTGCGTTTCATTTCCTTGGGCATAAGGAGCGAAGGGACGAGCCCTGCCGCTTCCCGGCTTTGAACCTGAAGAATCGAAAGCGCATTGCCCAGCGTTCGCTCCTCCGAGCCCTCTTCCATGTGCAGAATCGTCTTGCCGCCGCGGGACGCGACGCCCTCGCTTTCGTAAACTTTACCTTCGCCCAGCAGGTCGACCCTGAACAAGAACCTTCCGTCCTTCGCATGGCGGATTTTGAAACGAGCGTCTTTCGCGCTAAAGCCGTCTCCGTTTGATTTTATCGTGCCGTCATCGGAATATGTTTCCAATGATTTGTATTTATTTTCAACGTTTTTGAGAAACGCGACAGCCTTTGTGTCTGATTGCGCGCCCAACTGTTTATTCACCGGTGTTTGTTTCGCAGCGGCGAGCTTCGACGCCCCTTCTCGGCGAAAGATTAATTTATCTCCTCCACCGTCTTGGTCGATGACGGTAAGCCGATCCGATTCGACTTTGAGCTTCATCTCGAAATCTTCGGTGTTCGTCTCCTTCTTATATCCGTCGTCCATGTAGACTTCCGATTTGCCGGATAACGTGGCAACATCGTTCACGATTTTGTATTTGCCGCTCATCTTGGCGTCCATGGTCATCATTCCCGTGGTGTGCATACTTCCTTTGAACGTCTTGTCGGCGAGAAATTCAAGGTCGAACTTCATCATCCCGTCCGGCATCGGCGAGTCGGAGACGATCTGGCCGACCCACTTGCCCGCAATGCCGCCAGGTTCTTGCCGGCAGGCGCCGAAAACTCCGAAGGAAAGCGCGGCCACGATAAGGCTCAGCGTGTTCATAAGCGCAGTAATCCACGAAAAGTGGTAAATGATGTAAAGCTAGCCGGCGGGCGGCGTAGATAGAGCAAAGGAGACAGCGATGGAATTTGTAACCACACCGGACGGCACGCGGCTTTTCGTGAAGGATTGGGGGCAAGGTCAGCCTGTCATTCTTATGCACGGTTGGCCGCTATCTGCCGACACTTGGGACTTTTCGGCGATGGCGATCGCCGAAGCGGGATTTAGGGCAATTGCCTACGACCGGCGCGGATTCGGCAGGTCGAGCCAGCCTTGGGAGGGATACGATTACGACACGCTTTCCGACGACTTGGCCGGCGTAATCGAGGCTACCGGCGCTGCCAATTGCGTGATCGTCGGATTTTCCATGGGAGGCGGCGAAGTCGCAAGGTATATGTCGCGCCATCGCGGCGAGGGCGTTTCCAAAGCCGCGCTCATTTCGTCGATCGTGCCGTACATGCTGAAAACGGATGACAACCCCAACGGCGTTCCGAGCGCGGTCTTCGATGAGATGGCCAAGGCAATGAAAGACGATCGGCCGAAATTCTTTGCGGAGTTCTTCAAGACATTTTACGGCGTCGGCGTGATGTCAAAACCGACAAGCGACGAAGTCGTGGAGTGGTCTTGCGACGTGGCGATGCTGTCGAGCCTCAAAGCGACGCTCGGGTGCGCAAACGCTTTCGCGACGACCGATTTTCGTACGGACTTGCCCTCATTTAATGTGCCGACGCTGATTATTCACGGGACCGCCGACAACACGGTTCCCATCGACACTTCGGCTCGCCCCGCCGCCGAAGGCATTCCACAGGCGGAGCTCATCGAGTACGACGGCGCGGCTCACGGCATTTTCGCGACGGACAAGGAGCGGCTAACCGAAGATTTGCTGAGGTTTCTGCAGCAGTAGCAGATTGCATGAAACGTGAGCGTAGAAACAAAGCGTGAATGACACGCGATCCATTTGGCTCGGCACCGCGCCGCATTTCGCCGGGCCCAGAGCGCCATATTCCGGCCATTACGACATCGTTATCGTAGGTGGCGGCATCGTTGGGATTTCGACGGCGTTTGCGCTGCGCCATAGCGGACTGAAGATTGCCGTCGTCGAGGCGCGCAAGCTTCTGGGGGACGTCACGGGGCATACCACCGGGAAACTTACGTCACAGCATGGCCTGATTTACGACCACATCATAAACACATTCGGAATCGACGCCGCGCGCAAATACGCGGACATGAATCAATTTGTTGTTGAGGAGGTCGGCAAAATCGCTAGCGAGGAAAGCATCGACTGCGACTACGTCCGCGATGAAGCCTACGTTTATGCGATGACGGATGAAACCGCGGAGAAAATCGGGAAGGAGCTCTCCGCATGTTTGGAGCTTGGCCTGCCAGTTTCAATCGGCGAGCCTGATCTGCCGTATGCTGTGAAAGCCGCGCTGAAATTCGAGAATCAGGCTCGCTACCACCCTGTGAAATTCCTGTTGGGGCTCGCCGATAGGATTGAGGGAAAGGTCGAGCTTTTCGAAAATACTCGTGTGATCGAAATCGAGGAAAACGATGACGGATGCGCCGTACGGACCGAAATCGGAGAGCTGGCTGCGGACAAGGTCGTCGTTGCGACGAATTACCCCATCTACGACTCCGGTCTTTTCGTGGCAAAAATTGCGCCGTATAAATCTTATGCCGTGGCCGTCGATATTGCGCGTCCCATGCCGAGCGGTATGTATATAACCGAGGATGAGCCGCTGCGTTCTCTTCGGCGGCAGCAATTCGAAAATCGCGAGGTGCAAATCATCGGAGGGGGCCATCACAAGGTTGGGCAGGAAGAGGATACGGCGATGTGTTTTTCTGAGCTTTTGCGCTGGGCGGACGATAATTTTGAAGTCAAGACGCTGCTTTTCAAGTGGTCCACGCAGGATAATTGGTCGGCCGACCGGCTGCCATATATCGGAAAGTCTCCCAATCGCGAGCGAATATTTGTGGCGACGGGATTTGGCGGCTGGGGGATGACGACGGGAATCGCTTCCGGAAAAATATTGTCCGACGCGATTTTGGGTAAAGAAAATGCGTGGGCGTCGGCCGTCGATCCCGGCAGGCTCCCGCTCGCTGCCGTGCCCGCGATCGCAAAGGAAAACCTGAATGCGGCCAAGCACTTGATCGGGGACCGTATCCTGCGCGCTCAGTCGCCTGAATTTGCGGGAATTCCCATGGGCGATGCTGCAATCGTGCAGATGCAAGATGAGCGCGTTGCCGTTTATCGCGATCATGACGGCCAAGTCCACGCCGTGACAAGTTCGTGCATGCATTGGGGCTGCGAGCTTCGGTGGAATTCTGCGGAGACTACGTGGGACTGCCCGTGCCACGGCTCCCGATTCGGCATCGAAGGCGACGTGCTTCACGGCCCCGCGGTTATGCCCTTGGAAAAACGGATTGTGGACGACACGAAATAGTGGCGAACTTTAGGAAATCGAGCGCTGCGCGAGCGCGCGATCCGCTGCCACGAGGGCTGCCATAGCCTCCACCATAGGGACCGCCCGAGGGAGGACGCAGGGGTCGTGGCGGCCCCGGCCTTTGATGGTCGTTTCCTCGCCGGCAGTGGAAACCGTGTCTTGGTCGCGCATGACGGTCGCTGTTGGCTTGAAAGCCACACGAAAATAGACCGTCTCGCCGTTCGTAATCCCGCCTTGAACGCCTCCGCTGCGATTGGTCCGGGTTCGCACGCGCCCACGGCCATCGACATAAAATTCGTCGTTGTGTTCGATTCCGGTCATATCGGTTCCCTCGAAACCCGAACCGATTTCGAATCCTTTGCTTGCGGGCAGGCTTAGCATCGCTTTGGCGAGCTCCGCCTCGAATTTGTCGAACACGGGATCGCCCCAGCCGGCCGGGCAGCCGCGGACGGCACACGTAATCACGCCGCCTAACGAATTGCCTTCTTTGCGAATGTCCTCGACGGCCCCGATCATTCGCGCAGCGATCGTGGGGTCCGGACAGCGAATAGGCGTTGCCTCTACGTCCGCAAGCGATACCGTCTCGACATCACAGTTCGCAACAATGCTTCCGACCTTGCTCACCCAGGCGACGACTTCTACGTTGTACCGATCGAGCAGTAGTTTCTTGGCGACAGCGGCGGCGGCCACTCTTCCCGCTGTTTCGCGAGCGCTGCTGCGGCCGCCCCCTTGCCAATTTCTTATTCCGTATTTGGCCTGATATGTGTAGTCGGCGTGGCTCGGCCGGAAGGCCGTCTCGATGTCGCGATAGTCGTCCGGGCGGGCATCTTCGTTCGGTATGAAAAGGCTTATCGGGGTGCCGAGCGTTTTGCCCTCGAAGACACCGCTGAGGATTCGTACGGTGTCAGTTTCTTTGCGCTGCGTTACGAGGCTGCTTTGACCGGGTCGCCGTCGGTCGAGGTCGGGTTGAATGTCGGCTTCGCTCAGTTCGAGTAGTGGCGGGCAGCCGTCGACGATCGCTCCTATGCCGCCGCCGTGCGATTCGCCCCACGTTGTGACGCGAAAAAACTGGCCGAAGATATTGCCCACCGGCACATTATGGTCTTCAGCGTGAAGTTGCTGCGATTTCCCAACATCTCGGAATCGTTTGGGTCGCACGGATTCCTATTGCGATAAATTAATGGAAGCTATTTGCACGCCTCCATCACCGAAAATGTGACGGGCAGAAGCCAGGCGACGGCGTAGATGTCCAACATCAACAGAACCGCGATCCAGACGCTCGCGAGTTTGCGAAAAACCGTCTCTTTGCCTGCGGCAAGGCCGAAAAGACCGAAGCCAGCGACCGAAGCGAGCGCAAAGATTCCCGGGTAGAGATATCGCCCCTGGACTTGAAAATATGACCGGTTGTAGGCAATGAAGCCGAGAACGACGAAGAAGATCATCGTCAGCGCAAGCCAATGGAACTTGCGTTCGGGACCGGTCGAGACGCGAAGCCTGAGGAAGTAACCGACTAGAGCGACAGCCCCGAAAGCGGCAAGGGTCCAATACACAGCTGAGGGAAAGGCGATGTCGAAGTACCCAAAAACGCCCCAAATGCCCTGGAGGGCGCACACGGCGACGAAGGAAAACCAGTAGGCCAGCGGACCCCCGAGGCGTTCGACCGCTACATCATACGGAAGATTGCCGACTGAGGCTTCACGGAATGCGCCGATGGCAAGCGGATCACCGTACAGGTTCTGATTACGAATAAGCCAGGGTAGAGAGATTAGGAGGGCGAGGGCTACGGCACTGATGACACCACCTATTCGCGGCCTCCGGTCACGGATGGCAAACATTCCGAGCGCCGCGACGGGCAAGAACAGGAGCGATGTGGTCTTGGTGAGCAATCCCAAACCGACGACGGCCCCGCAAACCAAACATTCGGACAGATGCCAACCCCGCTCCCATGCCCGGCCGATGAGGTTCATCAATGCCGTGCCAATGAGGAAAAGTAGAACGTCGTTGGTGACTGCGGCTGAAAGCGCGAGGAACATGGGCATCAGCCCAACGAACGCCGCCGAAAACAGGGCGACTACTTCATTCCCAGTAAAGCGGCGTATGCCGGTAAAAGTACCGAGCACAACTAACGCACCGAACAATACGTTTACAAGCCGCAGCCCCCACTTCTCCGCGCGGTCGTTCGGACCGGTAATTAGCTCAATCGGGGTGGCGACCAGGTAATAGAGGGGCGGCTGATGAGACTGGTACGTTTCATAAAAGTCCGGCGATGCCGCGGCAAAAACTGGGAGCCCGCCGGTTTGAGCGATATGCCGAATATAGTTCGTATGCTGACGCTCGTCCGGAGCGCCGATGTCGGGCTGCATTCCCACGACCGGCAAGCAGCCAGCCGTACGATATGGAGTGACCGCGATGAACGCGCAAGCGAAGCCGAAATACAGAACCAGTAGTGCGATCAGAAGATTCCTAACACCCACACTCGGTTGGACGGGCGAGTCAGTCGTTTTGCGCCACAGGATCGTCAGGAAATATGTATAATCGAAAGCATGCAGGAACTGCAGACCTGCTGTAACCTAAAGGAGGTTAGCTCATGAGCATCATTGCCTTGGCCGGCCTTGCAGCCGTTCTCGCCCAATCGGGCAGCGGGCAAGACCTTTTGGCCAAACATGTGGCTGCGCTCAAAGATGCGCAGTCGCTGACGGTGACTTTCACCGTCGAACACCTCCCGGCTGCTCCGGAAACATACAAACTGGTTTACTCGAAGCCAGGGATGTTGCGGATGGACTATCCGGGCGGATACACCATGACTGATGGGAAGACAGTCTGGGAATACACCGATTCTTCCAAAGAATATACAGAGGGTCCCGGAGGGATTGCGGAACTGTCGAAGAAAATCGGCAGCGACGAATACCTCGGCTGGGCGGCATTCTTCATGCCCGACCAGCTCAAGAAGGTGACCGATGCCACGATCGTCAAGAAGCTTTCGATGAAGGGCAACCCCGTTACCCAAGTCGATTTCACGCTCGACGCGATCAAGAACAAGGTGGCGTCGTTCTACATCGACGACAAGCTGGGTGTCGCTCGCGCCATTTCGGTTCGAGCAGCCCGCGGCGGCGATTCCAACGAAACGCTCGTCAAGGCGAGCGAAATCTCGCTGAGTTCGTCTCCCGCAGCCGCTTCGCTCTTTACCTTCGCCCCCCCGGCGGGATCGAAGAAGATCGAAGTCGCGGCCTCAGATCTCTCTAAGTGGTACGAAAGCCTTGATGAAGGGCTCAAAGTTGCGAAGGCGACCAACCGAATGGTGTTCGTCGATTTCGGCGCCGAGTGGTGACACTGGTGTCAAACATACATCCGTGAGGTGTTTCCGACAGACGAGTTCAAAGCTCAAGGCAAATATTTCGTATTCGTTCACATCGACGTGGACAACAACAAGGCGACCGCCCAGCAATTTGGCGTGAGCGGCATACCGGACATTCGCTTCCTCAAGAACGACGGGACCGAAGTTCACAAGGTCGTAGGCTATAAAGGCATGGCCATTCTCGATGACTGTGACAAGGCTCGCGAATTAGGCAAGTAATACTCCTATCGAAAAACGCCGCATCTTGTGAAAGGGGCGGCGTTTTCGCTTCCTTAGGGCACTGACTTTCTGAGCGTCGCACCTCGGGACTACACGTAATATTACTTGCTTCCTTCTTTTTTTTTGTTAGGGTCCAAAACGCCAACTTTGCCTTCGCGAGCCACTATAATTTGGTTCGTGAAGACTTTCGGAGACGTAAGTCTAGGAACTGCAAGT
The DNA here is from genome assembly GCA_035698285.1 of Fimbriimonadales bacterium. Classification (GTDB taxonomy): domain Bacteria; phylum Armatimonadota; class Fimbriimonadia; order Fimbriimonadales; family ATM1; genus JACDEQ01. The sequence continues at coordinate 15,733 of DASSBY010000153.1, forward strand.
CCGTGGCGAACAAAGCTGTTTTTGGGCTGTTTGACTCTCTCCTTTCTTGCGCCTCTCGCGGCGACCGTTGCATTTGGACCGCTGAGAGAGAGGGGAAGTCTGGAGACGCACCCATCGGCAGGCGCCAAGGTGGCATATGCTAACGACGCGTGCGGGGCGGGATCGTTCGTTGCCAGTGCAAAAGTAGATGAGGGCGGAGTAGTGATCCCCTCCATTGCAGCTGGCACGACCTGGAAAATCGGCGTTGTGCACCCAGTTGCAGGAGCGGTTTGGACTATCGACGGCGTCGTCGTCACAGGCGGTGACACGTTTACGGCGCCAACAGCAGCTACGCCGTATTCGACAATCGACCTCGAGTATGGTGTTCCAGGGCAGCCATTTATTTACTCGACAGTCATCTTTATCAGTGGCCAATCGGGGACTGCCGTCCGGAGTCTTCCGATTACAATGCGTAAGCCGGCGGCCGGCGACACAATAGACGTTGGCCCTACGGAGACAGTGTCCTATCACAACGACGGCTCGCCGGACGGCCCTCCTCCTGTTCTAGAGGATAGCCAGTCGTGTTATTGGGTGGATCCCGGTACGCCCCTCGATCCCCCCGCAGAA
>DASSBY010000154.1:0-6043 GCA_035698285.1 Fimbriimonadales bacterium
TAAAACTGTTCATCTCTTGTCCTTCTTGCTTTGCCGCCTTCGGCGGCTCACTGATACAACGAACGAACAGTGTTTATAGTTCCGCCTAATCCCGCCGTCTTCGGCGAGCAGCGAGGAACAGCAATCCAGTCACAAGCACTACCGCCGCCGCCGGCTCGGGCACCGTTTCGCCGGTAACGTGAACCATGTCGAACCTCCAAAAGGCCGTCGTGCCGTAGCTCGTCCCGGTGCCTTCGTATTGGCCGCTCGGACCAAATTCTGCGACGATCCTGAACCCGAAAAGCGGGTTGTTGTTTGCTCCGTCGATCCCGGATAGATCCACGCTCCGACTATAAAAAATGATGTCGTCATCCGCAGAAAACTGGTCACGGTTGATCCAGTTCGTGCCATCGGTCGTGTATTGAAACCTGAAGTACCTGCTGGAAGCCGAGGAATGGTATTGATCCCACGCAATGTGGATGTTGTAAAAACCCAAGGTGCTCGTCGAGTACTGAACTCCCGACGTAAGATTGCCCGTCCCTTGCGCGGGATTAACTTTAACGGACCAACAATGATTGGTCGATCCTTGCGTGGGATCGTTTGGGCTTCCAGTCGGGAACCCTTGCTGCGAAGCGGTGCCGCAAGGCGTCGCAACCCCGATTCCAAACTCGGGAAGCGGCAGCACCAGCGTACCGTTGAAGCTCCAATAGCAAATGTCGTCGGCGTTCGCAAGCGCCGCCCCGGCAAGGCCGAAAAGAACCAAGGATAGTTTAGCGGTGATGTTCATTAGCGGTGTAGCTCGTTTGCTAAGCTATTTGCCGCGACCGCCGATTTTGTGACCGAAGACCAGGCTAATCCGGCCGAATGAACGGAACGAAGCGGCAGCGGCGCCCGGTGCGAAACGATCCCAATGCGTCCGCCCGAAACAGTTCTTGCCCAATCCGGCCGACCGGAGCGAGAACAAATCCCCCGGGCGCGAGCAGCCCAATCGCCCATTGCGGAATTTGAAGGATCGCCGCGCTAAAGACAACCCTGTCTCGTTGCGACGGAAGAAGCTCCCCCAAAATCTCCGCGTTCCCCTCGATAACCTTCGCCCGCAACCCAAGGCGTGCGAGGGTCTCCATGGATTCACGGGCCAGCCGTGGCTGGATCTCGACACCGACGCATTCGCCTCCCATCGCCTCCATGAGCGCAAGAAAATACCCGCAGCCGCTTCCGATCTCCAAGACGGACGTTCCTGTGGAAAGCCGAAGCTCGTCGAGCATAACGGCAAGCATCGATGGCTGGGAAATCGTGGCCCCGCCACCAATGGGGAGCGCCATGTCTTCGTACGCCTGGGCCAGGTAGCCCGCCGGCACGAACTCCTCGCGCGGGACGGCGGCGAATGCGGAAACGACGGCTTCGGAAAAGCCTTCGTCGCGCAGGTTCGCAAGGAGCATCGGACGGTCCATAACCTAAGGACGAACGACGCGGTAACCTTTGCGGCATGGTCAGATTGACCCAACTCGTAGACGGCGCTGGCTGAGCGAGCAAGCTGGGGCCATCCCGTCTCGCGGAGGTTCTGCGAGCCTTGCCGAAAACAGCGCACCCGGACCTCCTCGTCGGCTTCGACACTTACGACGACGCGGGGGTGTTCCGCATGCCCGACGGCAGGGCAATTGTGCAGACGATGGACTTTTTCACGCCCATCGTCGACGATCCCTACGCCTACGGATCGATCGCGGCAGCCAACGCGCTCTCCGACGTTTACGCGATGGGAGGGACGCCCCTTACCGTCATGAACATCGCATGCTTCGACCCGGAAATGGCTCCCGCCGACGTTTGGGCAGCGATATTAAAGGGCATGGCGGACAAATCCACTCAAGCCGGCGCGGCAATCGTGGGAGGGCACACAGTGGAAGATAAACAGCCGAAATTCGGGCTCAGCGTTACGGGAATGGTGGACCCCGAAAAAATGCTCCATAACGCCGGCGCCGTTCCTGGACAAAAAATATATCTTTCGAAACCGATCGGCACCGGAATCGTGACGACGGCGGCGAAATATGACGACTGCCCCGCGGATTCTCTCGATGCCGCGATCCACGAAATGTCTACTTTGAACGCGGAGGCTGCGAAAGAAGCGGTCGTGGCCGGCTCTCGTGCCGCAACGGATATTACAGGCTTCGGATTAGCTGGGCATTTATTCAACATCGCCAGAAGTTCGAACCTTCGGATCGCGATAAATTGCGAAGCCGTTCCGCAATTGCCGCATGTTATGGAGCTAATCGAGCGTGGCAACGTAACCCAAGGTGGAAACAATAATTTAGATTATTTGGCGCCATTTATTCACTTCGCAGATTCGATTTCGGATAGTATGCGTAAATTGATGGTGGACCCGCAGACAAGCGGTGGTCTCGCGATATTTTCCGACTCGTCCATTGAGGGCTATCCCGAAATCGGCTTCGCTTCGGAAGGCGAACCCTCTATTGACTTCCGATAAGCCCCTCAAAAACGTTCATACACGCGGTTGCCGAAGCTTCGAGCGAGAACCGGCGGCTCGCCGCAATGCACCTGTCGGGATCTCTCGGTCGGTTTAGCACAGCAACAATCGCGCCTGCCAATGCCCCCTCGTTTCCTGGGGCAACCAGAGAACCCACGATCCCGGCTTCGAAGACCTCGCCGACGGCGCCTACGTCGCTAGCGACAACCGAAGCCCCTGCCGCGTTCGCTTCGACTACGACGAGCCCAAACCCTTCAGGTTTTAGCGAAGGCGCAGCCACAACTTTCGAGGCAGCGAAAATGGACGGCACGTCTTCCCGGAAGCCGAGGAATCGAACCTGCTCCCAGATGCCCGCACGTCTGGCCACTTCTTCGAACCTCGCCCGATCGGGCCCTTCTCCGGCGATCGCCAGGCGCGCAGAGGGAACCGCCTCGATAACCTGCTTGAATGCAGCGAGCAGGACCCCAACGCCCTTGTCTTCTCTTAGGGCGCCCGCATAGGCCACAACCTGCTCGCCAAAACCCGCGATGTCGGCCGCAGGCTCTCGCAAATCGCCCGCGATTCCCGGATATACCACGGCTATCCTGTCCGCCGGAATCCCTTGTGCGACCAAATGATTTTTCGCCGCCCTGGAAACCGCGATGACCTTGTCCGCGCTCCTAAATGTCGTGGCGCTATTCAAAGAATGCACGTGTGCGGCCGCCGGCACGCCTTCAGCTCTCGCGGCGCGGCAGCCCCAAAGCGCGGCCGTCGAAAGGTGCGCATGCACGATATCGATTTTCTCTGCGCGAATTATTTCTCTAATTCTCGGCGTAGCGCGCAGGTTTAATTTGCCGGAAATTCCGACTACCCGAACATCCAACCCTAAATCTGAGAAATACATTTCTACTCGATGATTGGGCTTCATCGCCAGAACTATTTTATTGCCGTTCGCCTGTTCCCACTTGCACAGGCAGCCGGCATAAATCTCCGCACCGCCAAGGCGAGACGGCGTAATAACCGTTAGGATATTCACTAGTTGGCCAAATTTCCGACGAGGTCTTTTATCGCTTTGAGCATCATCTCGGTTTCGACGGCCGCCATGCAAAAGTACGCGCCACCGCAGGTGGGCCGCCGATAGCATGGGCTGCAAAACTGCTTCACATAGACAGTCTTGGCCAAACCTCCATAGGGGCCGGTGATCCCGGGGTCGGTCGGCCCGTAAACGCCGACGACGGGCGTCCCTGCGGCCACGGCCATATGCAGCGGACCCGAATCTCCCCCCACGACGACCTTTGCGCCGCCAATAATCGCGGCAAGAGTGAGCAGGTCGGTTCGGCCCACGACCGAGTACGAAAGGTTCTTCATCTCCGACCTCGCGCTTACCGTCGCGGCATGATCTTGCGGCGCGCCGACAAAAATTGGAGTCAACCCGTTCTCCGATATCCGATCGGCCAATTGGCCCCATCGCTCCTGCGACCACATGCGCTGCGGAGTGTTCGCGCCCACGAATAAAACTGCATAAGGTCGCTGCACTATGGTGAGAAGAGCTTGCGCCTCATGGCTTTTCGCCGATGCCAGCCATTCTTGCGGCCGAAAAATGGAATCCTTTATTCCCAAAAGTTTCGGAAAGTCCAGCATTAAGTCCACGGCTCGTCGTTTTCGTCCCTTTGCCGCCACGACTGGAAAGTTATTAAAATAATGGCTCCCCTCCTTTTTCGTATCGTACGCTATGCGAAATCGAGCTCCGGATAACTTTGAAATTAAGCCGCTTACGAATAGGCTTTGCAAATCGAGCGCCACTTGGTATTTATGCTTGCGCAGCGCGAAACCCACCTTGATCGCCTGCATCAGGCTCTTACGCGCAAACGGCCAAACGGTGTTCACGTTAGGATTCGCGTCGATCAAAGACCGAAAAGGCGACTTGACCACCCAGCCTATGTCGGCGTCCGGCCGGCTGCGGCGGATGACGTCGGCAACGGGCAGGGCGTTGCAGATGTCCCCCATCGAACTAGACTTGATGATGAGGATCTTGTTGCAGGCTTCAATTCCGGGAATCGCTACGGCGTCTTGGCTTTCTCCAGCAGGCCCAGCTCGCGTGTCCATCTCCATCGATCGTGCATCCATAACCATTGTTCGGGTCGCTCCCTTACAGCCCTTTCGATCCGTTCGTTTATTAAAGACATTATTTCCACCACATCTCGTTCACGGCTTTCATTCCGTGGCGTGAATGTGACTGGTTCTACGACTGCGCGGTACCGCCCTGGAGCAATTTCGGCGCAAAATGCCGTGAAAAGCGGAGTTCCCAATCGGAGATGCAACGCCGCCGGAGCTTCGTTCGTCCCCGCAGGAATACCGAAAAACGGCACAAGAATCTCCCGTGTATTTTGATCGGTCAAGATACCGACGATCTCATTTGCCGCCAAGCGGCGAAGAATTTCGCGGGCAGCCCTTCCGCGCGAAAACACATCGATGCCATGCCGCTTACGAACGGAATTGACCAGCTTCGTGGTCCGCTCCTCGTTGGAATCGCGCGCGACCACGCTTATCTTTTTGCCTCGAATCGCCACGGAGTGAGCCATGCGCTCCCAATCGCCGAAGTGAGCCGTGACGACGAGAGCCCCCTTGCCTTTGTCGAGCGCCGCCTCAATCGCTTCGAGTCCTTCAAACTCCACCGAATCCAGAATCTGCTGGTCCGATACTCTGTCGAACCGAAAGAACTGGACCATCAGCCTGCCAAAGTGCTCAAAAACGCCCACGGCCGTAGCATGAACTTTCTGCGAACTCCATTCGGGAAAGCACATCGCCAGGTTCGAAAGAGCCCGCGACCGATACTTTCTGCTCAATCGAAAGAGCAGCCGGCCCACCGACTTTCCGAACCGCTCCGCCATTCCATCCGGAAGGCGCCGGACAACGGCAGCGAGCGATCTCAGCGCCGCCCCGCCAACGCTTCGCTCGATTCTTTTCTTTAGTGGAACAGCTTCGTTTCCAGCCATCGGCGCACCTCCTCCTCGTCGCAAAATTGGACGCGCATCTCCAACACATATATCTCCGCCTCGTTGCCCCCGAGCTTGACCGCGTCTTTCGCTGTCACAATCCACGGCGCATCGTTGGACCAGTTCACGGCGTCGAATTCCGAGTGATCGGGCAGAAGCTCGGTCCTGCTGATAACGGCTCCGAAGTCGCGCAGCGCGCCGAGAAATGCCTGCGGGCGAGCGATCGCGCATGCGGCGTTCACGCTTTTGCCGTTCAAAAAAGAGACGGGAACGATCTCTTTGCCGCAAATCGGCCGAAGGCCGACATACTCTCTGGAAAACCCGAACGTTTTCTTTTCGGGCGCATCACCGCTTTCTGAAAACGCCCCCGAAGCCCGCCTGATGCCGCTCGCCGGCTCGCGAAACGGCCCCGCCGGAAGCAGCCTTCGGTTCTTGGTGTCGCCATTCCACAGCACGGTATCCAGGGTCCGCGCAAGCGGCAAATGCTGGAACCCGTCGTCGAGGATCAGCAGATCATATTCCTCGCCCTCGGCGATCTGGGCGGCGCGAACGCGATTCCTTCCCAAAATCAAATCCACTCCCGGTAGCTGCTTCCGCAGCAGGCAGGGTT
>DASSBY010000155.1:0-17783 GCA_035698285.1 Fimbriimonadales bacterium
TTCACGAACCTGTGCTCCCAAAGCCGCCCGCACCCCGTTCTGACTCGGGAAGCTCGGCCGCTGGGACCCATTCGGCCCTGCAAACCGGGCAAATCACAAGCTGGGCTATGCGCTCGCCGACGCCGATCGTAACCGGCTCCGAGCCCAAATTGATAAGAATGACCTTTACCTCTCCTCGGTAATCGGCGTCGATGGTCCCCGGAGCATTGGGAATCGAAAGGCCTTGCTTGAGCGCGAGCCCCGACCGCGGGCGAACCTGGCCCTCGTATCCAACCGGGATCGCAATTCGCAGCCCTGTCGCCACGGCTTTACGCTCTCCAGGGTCCAGAATGCACGCCTCAAAAGCTCTCAGGTCCATTCCGGCCGCATGCTCGGTCGCGTATTCCGGAATGCAGGAAGGCGACTCCGCGGCGACGATTATCTTAACGGTGGGGCCCATAGGGATTGATATACCTTGCGCGATAAGTTTACAATTGCCGTTCAGACGGCAAGCATGCCTACTTTGAAAAGAAGCCGGCGCGCACGCGGTCGATAAAGGTACCCTTTCCGAAACACGGAGGAGAATGAAGTTGAAAAAGATTTCCGCAATGTTATTGGCATGTGGCGCGGCAACGATCGCCTCGGCCCAGTTGAATGTGCCCGTCGGCATCGACGTCGGCATATTCATGCCGTCGAAGGAGCTTATCCGAGACGTTTTTGGCGATAGTTGGTTCCGGATTGGACTGAGTCCGCTCAGTTTCCAGACACCGGGCAACTGGCGCTTCACCTTTGATCTTGGATACCTCCATCGGTCTGAGGGTGGGGACGACGTCACGCTTGTGCCCCTTACATTCGGCATGACAAAGTCTTTCGGCTCCGACCCGAAGATGTTGCCGTACGTCGCCGCTCGAATCGGGCCCTACTGGGGCGATGTGGATTCGATCACGTTCGGCGTTCACGAATCCAAGGTCGGCTTCAACGCGAACGTTGCGGTCGGAGTCTCATTCGACAGACGCTTCTACCTCGAGGCTCGCTACGATCACTACAGTGAGATGAACGATCTCGATTTCAGCGGTTTCTCGATCGCCGCAGGAATCCGACTTTTCGACATTAAGATCTAATCCCTAAATGCCGAGAGTAGCCACCGAAACGCGCCGGCCGGCCCAGCGCGCGGTGCTGGCTCTCGTGCATCGCGACCCGGCCGAAGACGAGTACGCCGAGGAAGAGCTTCGCTCGCTCTGCGAAACTTCCGGCGTACTCGTCTCAGGAGTCATTCACCAGCGCGTCGACCGGCCCTCAAGCCCGACCTATATCGGCAAGGGCAAGGTTGAAGAACTTCTGGCGGCTGCCGCCGATGAGAACGCCGACCTGATCGTTTTCGACTGCGAGCTTAGCGGCGTTCAGCATCGGAACTTGGAGGAAAAACTGCAGCGGCCGGTCATCGACCGTACGCAGCTCATCCTCGATATTTTCGCTTCCCGGGCCCACACAAGCGAAGGAAAGCTTCAAGTCGAACTGGCACAGTACTCGTACCTCATGCCCCGAATAACCGCAGCATACACCGAATTTGAAAGGCAAAAAGGCGGCATCGGCATGCGCGGCCCGGGTGAAACCAAGCTGGAAGCCGACCGCCGGCGCATCAAAGATCGTATATCTCATTTGCAGGGCGAGCTCGAGAACGTCGTCGCGGCCCGGCACCGCCAGCGCGAAAGCCGCCGCAAGAATCCATTCCCGTTCTGCTGTATCGTCGGCTACACCAGCGCTGGAAAAAGCACGCTGATGAACGCGCTCGCAGGGTCTGACATTTTCGCCGATCCCATGCTGTTCGCAACCCTCGATCCGACGACGCGCAAGGTGGACTTGGTCACAGGATACGCCGTTTTCCTTACCGATACCGTCGGTTTCGTACGGAACCTTCCGACCAACCTGGTGGCGGCGTTCCGAGCGACGCTTGAAGAGGTTCGCGACGCCGACTTCTTGCTGCACGTAGTCGATGTGGCGCACCATAGCTGGGAGATTCAATCCGAGGCGGTGCGCGAAACGCTATCGGAACTCGAAGCCGATGCCAAGCCGGCTCTGACGGTCTTCAACAAGATCGACAAGCTTTCGGACCAGACAATCCTGCGCGAGCTTGTCGCGCAAACCCCGAACTCCGTCGCAATTTCGGCGTCGCAGGGAATCGGAATGGATTCGCTAAGCCAGAGCATGACGAAAATGGTTCAGTCTCTTTTAGTCCCGGTGGAAGCGCTGCTACCCTACGACAAGAGCGGTCTGTTGCAGGAATGCTACAACCTGGGGCGCGTCTTGGAAGTCGAGCACCGGGCGGACGGCATTTACGTCCGGGCCGAGCTGATTTCGGAGATGGGACGTCGACTGAGCCCGTATAAATTGTGACAGTCTCCGGATGGCTATGCTTGGCCGGGACCGAGATCGCAAGGCTCGACGCCGAGGCGATCGCCGCTCACTCCCTGGGGGTTACGCGTTCGCAAATCCTAGCTCATCCGGAATGGGAAATCGGCTGCAGCGCAGCGGCTATGCTCGAGCAGCGAGCGCTCGGCGTTCCGCTTGCCTACGTGGTCGGCTACAAAGAATTTTACGCCCGGCGATTTTCGATCACGCCGGACGTGCTTGTCCCGCGTCCCGAAACGGAAACTTTGGTCGAGGCGGCCATACCCTTCTGTAACCCGGACGCACGCTGCCTCGATGTCGGAACGGGGAGCGGAATCATCGCCATAACGCTCGCGCTCGAATGCCCCAGGAGCGTGTGGGCGGCCGACGATGTGACGCGCGAAGCCATCTCGATTGCGGCGGCGAACGGCCGGGCGCTCAAAGCGCCCGTTGAATTCGTGCTGGCCGACGGACTATCGGTATTCGCTCCGCATTCACTGGATGTGATCGTTTCGAACCCGCCCTATATAGACCCGGGAGATAGTCGCCTCGGTGACGATGTGCGAAGATGGGAGCCGGGGGTCGCCCTGTTTTCCGAGGGCGGAACGGCTTTTATCGAAAGAATCGTGGCAGGAGCCCGAACGGTGCTGAAGCCATCCGGAGTCCTAGTGCTTGAGTTCGGAGATGGCCAGGGCGACTTCATTCGCGCGCTGCTGCCCGGAGTGGATATCCTGAGAGACCTCTCGGGCAAAGAGCGTGTGGCCGTGGCCCGCTTCTAAGATTTCGCCATTCGCCGAAGCACCATCTGCAAAATTCCGCCGTTTCGGTAATAGTCCACCTCGACCGGCGTGTCAACCCGCGCGATCGCTGTGAATTCGATTGCGTTGCCGTTCGCCTTCGTAGCCCTGACACGGACCTCGTCGCGGGGTCGCAGGGAATCGTCCAGCATCACGTCGAAGGTCTCGGTTCCATCGAGGCCGAGCGACTGAGTTGTTTCGCTTTCGCGATAGGTCAGCGGCATGACTCCCATGCCCACGAGGTTGCTGCGATGGATGCGCTCGAACGATTCGGCGATTACGGCTTTCACGCCGAGCAGGAGCGTGCCTTTGGCAGCCCAATCGCGCGAAGAGCCCATTCCGTAATCCTTTCCTGCCAGGACAATGAGCGGCGTCCCGAGCTCCTTATAGCTGAGTGAAGCGTCGAATATCGACTTTATCTCGCCATCAGTAAAATCGCGCGTAAACCCACCTTCCGTCCCAGGAGCCAATTCGTTGCGGACGCGAACGTTGGCGAAGGTGCCGCGAGTCATAACGCGGTCGTTGCCCCGCCGCGAGCCGTAACTGTTGAACATGATGGGCTCGACGCCAAGGCTAACCAAGTACTTCCCTGCGGGGCTGGATGCTTTGATTGACCCGGCCGGACTAATGTGATCCGTAGTGACTGAATCGCCGACCTTCACCAAGCAGCGCGCTCCATTGATCGGTTGGATCGGTTGCGGCTGTGGCGTGAGGTCGACGAAAAACGGAGGCTCTTGTATGTAGGTGCTGTGTTCGTCCCACGCGTAAAGATCGGAGTGCGAAGTCTTGATGCCTTTCCACTCCCCGGAGCCTTCGAAAACGTTCGCGTACTGCTCGCGGAATTCATCGTTCGACACGAACTTTGCGATCGTGTCCGAAATTTCCTCTTGTGACGGCCAGATGTCCTTGAGGTAAACCTTCGCGCCAGACTGATCCGTTCCCAGCGGTTCGTGCGTTAGATCGATATCGACGGTGCCGGCGATCGCATAAGCAACGACCAAGGGTGGCGAAGCCAGGTAGTTGGCCTTCACGTCGGAGTTGATGCGCCCCTCGAAGTTCCGGTTGCCAGAGAGGACCGACGCCACCGTCAAGTCCGCTTGGCGCACCGCCTCGGCAACCGGTTCGGGCAGCGGTCCAGAGTTGCCGATGCAGGTCGTGCAGCCATAACCCACTAGGTAGAAGCCCAGCTCCTCCAGCGGCGCCGTGAGGCCCGCTTTGTCCAAATATTCCGTAACAACCTTCGAGCCCGGCGCCAGCGAAGTTTTTACCCACGGCTTGCGTTCGAGCCCTTTTTCGCGGGCTTTTCGGGCAAGGATTCCGGCGCCGACCATGACGCTCGGATTGCTCGTGTTTGTGCAGCTTGTGATCGCGGCTATGACCACTGAACCGTGTCCAATCTCCGTTTCTTCTTTCGTATCGGGATCGAGGACGACGCAGCCCTTTTGGTTATGCGTGGCCGAAAAGGTTGTCGAAAGGTCCGTGTGCCACTGCTTCTTCATTCCCGATAGCGGAATCCGGTCCTGCGGTCTTCGCGGCCCGGCAAGGGACGGCTCGATGCTCCCAAGGTCGAGCGAAACTTCGTCCGTGTACACGGTCTTGCGGTTCGGTTCGTGCCACATGCCCTGCTCTTTCATATACACGTCGACGGTCGAAATCAACTCCTCGGACCGGCCGGTCAGGCGCATGTAGGTAAGCGTTTGATCGTCGACTGGGAAGAAGCCGATCGTCGCGCCGTATTCGGGAGCCATATTCGCGATGGTCGCCCGAGTCGCTACCGGCATTTCGGCAAGGCCGGGTCCATAAAACTCTACGAACTTGCCCACGACGCCCTTGTGCCGCAGGATTTCGGTCACGCGCAGGACCAAGTCCGTGGCGGTGCTGCCCTCGGGAAGCTTGCCGGTCATTCTGAAGCCGATGACTTCGGGGATGAGCATGTAAATCGGCTGGCCGAGCATAACGGCTTCGGCCTCGATTCCGCCTACGCCCCAGCCTACAATGCCCAAGCCGTTGATCATGGTTGTGTGCGAATCCGTGCCGACGAGCGAATCCGGGAAAATCACGCCGTTTTTCTCCCAAACGACTTTCCCGAGATACTCGAGGTTCACTTGGTGGACGATCCCCGTCGCCGGAGGCACCACCCGAAAGTTGTCGAACGCACGTTGCCCCCATTTGAGGAATTCGTATCGCTCTTTGTTCCTTTCGAATTCGTATTTTTCGTTAATCTGCAGCGCCATGCCCGAATTGAAGGCATCGACCTGTACCGAATGGTCTATTACGAGATCGCACGGCACCAGCGGGTTCACTTTCTGCGGGTCTCCGCCCATGCGCGCCATCGCTGCACGCATTGCCGCTAGGTCGACCATAGACGGCACCCCGGTAAAGTCTTGCAGCACAACCCTGGCCGGATTGAAGGGGATCTCTTGCTCACCGACCTTCCTCGCGTTATATTTGCGAAGGGCTTCGACATGCGCTTGCGTGACGGGCCCATTCGCGGTTCTCAGGCAGGCCTCGAGCAGGACTTTGATGCTGTAGGGGATGCTTGTAAGGTCTCCCAGCGCGTCGAGGCGGTAAATAGTCTTGGCTCCGCTCTTCGTTTGGAGGGTGGAACGAGCGCCGAATGCATTCTCGGGTGCCATGCCTTGATTATGGCGCGCCGCGAAATCCAGCACCGGGCGTAAGGTCAAAACGGGAACACCCCACCGAACGCCGCGCGTCTATACCAAGAGAACGACTGTGAAGATTTTTGCCTCATTCCTTGCCGCCCTTGCCCTATGCTGCGCATGGGCGCAAGCTCCTACCCAGGACGACAAGCACAAAGAGGAGATCAAGAAAGATGTTGAGCTCGGCAAGGAATATATCGCCGAGATCGAAAAGGATATCAAGCTTAGCGACGACAAGGAGATGCTCGAGCGTGTCCAGCGCATCGGCGGAGAGCTCGCCGCGATCGCTAACCAGACCCAAGTTACCGGCAAATACGGAGACTCCCGGTTAAGCGCATTCGAATACACCTTCAAAGTGGTCAAGGACGACGACGTGAACGCGTTTTCCGTCCCAGGCGGCTTTATCTATGTGAACGAGGGCCTGTTGAAAGATGTCCAGAGCGACGACGAACTCGCAGCGGTGCTTGCCCACGAAATCGCCCACGCCGCTCACCGCCACCTCGTCACCTTGATGAAAGAAAAGAACAAGGTGGACATCCTTTCGCTGCCGCTGCTTCTCGCCGCAGTTCTCGGGAAGGGCCGCGAAGCGGGCAACCTACTTGTAACGCAGCAGCTCCTTTCGACGGCGCTCACCAGCGGCTGGAGCGTCAAAGCCGAACTGGACGCCGATAACACCGGCTTCGCATACATGCTCAAGAGCAAATACCACCCGGTCGCCATGCTCACTTTCCTCGAGAGGCTGGCTTTTCGCGAGCGCCGGTCGACCGCGAAGATCGACTACGGAATCTATCGAACACACCCGCCGAGCAAGGAGCGAGTGGATGCGCTGACTTCTCTCTTGAAAGGTGCCGACCTGCCGATCGCGCGCAGCCTCGTAACGACGTCCTTTCGCGTAACGGCTGATCCCAGTCCCGCGGGTTTGGTCGTTAAATTTGGGGAAAATCCGCTTTTTACGCTCTCCGGTGAGAGCGCAACCGCTCGCGCGGCCGAGGCGGTTACCAAACTGAACGTCTTTTTCGACTCCTCGCCCCAAATGTTCTCGGTCCGGAACGTCGGCGGGACGCTTTATTGGAACAGCGAAATCTTGCTTAGGCTCCTGCCGGGCGATACGCCGGTCTCCGAAGCCTTAGCAAATATCAAGAAAAGCGTCTTTAGCTTAGACTATCGAACCGGAGGCTAGCGAGAGGAACCGGCATCCGGCATCGCGGCGTTATCAAACCTATGATGCGTTCCGCGTTCGTTGCCGTCCTATCCCTGTTGCTTCTTGGCCTGGCAAAGGCTGAGTTTATCGAGCTTGGATTCTTGACTCAAGGCTTCTCGCCGAGCATCGCCTATGCAGTTTCCGCAGACGGCTCGACGGTTGTCGGCGAGAGCAACTCCATGATGGGATGGCAAGGATTTCAGTATCGCTTCGGCGTGGGAATGCGCGGCATCGGCGATTTGCCCGGAGGCTTTTTCAGCAGCGCGGCATACGGATGCTCCGCCGACGGATCTTTGCTCGCCGGAATGAGCGACGACGGCAGCGCGGGCGAAGGCGGATCGGCAATTCGCTGGACACAGGCGGGTGGCATGCAAAGCATCGGCAATTTGGGCGGTCCCACGACCTATGGCCAAGGCCAAGCGACTTCCGCTAATGGGTCGATCATCGTGGGCGGCAGCCAATCGCCGGCGGGCATTGAAGCATACCGATGGACCGCTCCCACCGGAATGGTTTCGCTCGGCGATCTTCCGGGCTCGTCCGTGCTCGCGCGAGCGACCGCGATCAGCGGTGACGGTACGGTCATCGTGGGCTACGGCTCGCATTTCGATACGTTCGACGAAGCATTTCGTTGGACGTCGGGCACGGGAATGGTTGGCCTCGGAGGCAATCGCAGTGCGGCGCTCGGAATATCTTTCGATGGCCGCGTCATCGTCGGCTCTAGGAGAGGCAGGGCAATGCGCTGGACTGAGGAGCATGGCTTTGTCGATTTGCCGCTGCTCAATGGCGGTCCATTCAACTATTGGGCATCCTCCACGTCCGGGGATGGAGCGATAATCGTCGGACTGGCCAATTTCAATGCCACGCAAGGAACGGGCGAGGCGTTTATCTGGGACCAGGAGCATGGGATGCGCAGCCTAAGCAGCGTATTAATGACGCAGTATGGATTTGGACTTAACGGCTTTTTTCCTTTCGACGCCCGCGGGATATCGGCCGACGGTACGGTCATTGCCGGTTATGGTTTCAACGCTTTCGGAGAGCAGGAGGCGTTCGCCGCTCGTCTTTCCCAGCCGCCGAACCAAATCGGGCCCTCGAGCTTTAGCGTGATAAGGGGCCATACGGTGGGCGGTGGCATCGCGGACCTTCAGCGGACCGACGACCACTATCTTATCCTCGGTCCCCAACGGGCGGTTTCTATAACTCAGCCTGCCATAGACGTCATCATGCGGACGACGACCAAAGTCCCCGCTCCCAATAGATTGAGATTTCGGCTGGAGGCGGCAGCGTCGGGTTTTCCTCTAGGCTCGATCCGCCAGCGGATTGCCCTTTTTGATTACGCAAACGGCACTTGGGTAACGATTTCCGAGGGCCCAGCCGCCGGGGCTGACCGGCTCACGGAAATTGTTATCGACATTAACGCGCGCCGATTCGTCGACCCGATTTCACACGAAGTTTCCGCGCGGGCAAGTTGGTTCGACCAAGGCACGGTAAACGCCGGCTGGCAAGCGCGAATCGACATGGCTGGTTGGCTGCTGACGCCCTAGTAGATTCTCAGGCTATTCCGACCCATAGGGCGGAAGTGTTTTGCCCTGCTTTTCGGCCTCTACTCTTGCCTTGAGTCGCGCTTCGTATTCGTCCCAAGTCGAAAAGACGTCGTCTCCCGTACCGGAATCGACGCTGTATAGCCCTTTTATGCCTATTTGCTTTAGATAGGCTTTGTCATGCTCGACTCCCCTCAAGAGAGCATGCGCGGTGCTCGGGTCCGTCTTATATTCAGCTGTCCAGGCAGCCAGCAAATGCACTGTGACAAGGCATCTCCTCCCATGGTCCGTTTCGTCGAGCGTGGCGATAAAGATCCGCTTTGGTGCCTTCTTCGGATGGCTAAGAATTAGCTCGCAAATACCCTGTGAACTACTTCGGTCGCTCATAAATCCCAGGATTTTGCTTCCCTTGTATCTCGGCAAGACCAATTGACTCCACAATGCGCGAAGCGAATCTTTTGTCAACCCCGTGAGTTTCCGCTCATTCTCCATCGAGTAGTCATAGATCGCGTCGATATCGCCATCCCACATCGCATAAGCGAGATCCTTCGCCTCGATCTCGATAGGTTTTTCTCTTCGCAACCACGCAACGGCAGCGAAAGCCAATCCGGCGATGGTCAAAGATACGATCAAAATCCCGCGTCTGCTGTCCTTCATTGAATCAATACAGAGCGCAGAAGCCGAGGCCCGGCATGCCGCCATCAGGGTCCAGCGGGGCGCAGTAACGAACGTGCGGCGCAAAAGCGAAGCTATCGCATTCTATTCCATGTCCGTACCCGAAAAGGCATTGACAAGTCGTCGTCTGCCAGAAGCATCGGCAACACTCATCGGACATTGTCTGAGAGCAATATTGGTATAAAGTCCCAAATTCTATTATGGAGCAGCCAAAACCGCAACTCTCGTCAGCACAATGGTTTGGAAAAAGATTCCACGGGCAGACCGCCCACCCGATGGCTGAGACAATGATCAGCGATCCAAGGGTCGCAATAAATAATCGCGAACGTTTCATTTGTTTCCTCCGTTATTTGTCCTTTTCTATCCAAAAATCGTAGAGGGCCGGGAGGCCCAAACGTCTCCGCTTGACAAAATTGCCGTCGACGGTATATCCGAAAGCGAAATGGGTGACCAGCGGCGCCTGGTCCGTCTCCGTGTTGCCCTGGTGATTATCGTCGAGGATAAGGATGCTTGCGCCGCCCATTTTTTGCACGAAAGCGACCCACTGCCTTGTATCGTCCGCCATGTAGGTGAAAGCGGCTCCTGCGGCTCTCGTCGTCGAACCCGAGCATTTGTAGCTGTCTCTCGGAAGGCCCAGATTTATCATATGAGGCGGCAACCCCATGAAAACCATATTCCCGAGTTTCCCCGCGCCGCCATTGTCCGATCGGTACATCTCGATTGCGAGCGAAATTTGCCTGAGCTTTTCCTCGCATGATGTCTGCTTCGCCCTCTTCACCGAACGTAAGACTACAGGGTAGAGGATCGCTGCCAGTATCGCAAGAATCGTCAGCGAGACGATCAACTGCAAGATTGTAAAACCATCTTTCCTTCGAGATTTCATTTCTGATACCTCTTCCAAATAGAATCGTTGGGATTTTGCTGACTTTCTATCAGCTTGAAATGCTCGTCCAGGACGTAGATCCTCGGCAGCCAAACGGCGTTCAACTGCGAGCCGATTTTGAAGTCAGGATCAGCCAAAAACCGTCCCATACTTTCGGGGGTGCCCTTCATTTCGGCCAAAACATGCGCCTTGGTATCGGTAAACACAAATATCGCGGGCAGAGTAAGGTCTTCCGGCTTGGGGCCGCGCTTAATCGATTTTGCTGCGCATGTAGTGCAAGAGTCCAACACGACAAGCAACATTCTCTTGCCAGCAGTAACAGGTCTGCCAAACACATCCGCTTTCGGGATACTTACAGTGGTTCCAGCCGAAGCATCTTCGGCAAGCGAGAAGAAGCCGCTGTGCCCCCCCCCGGCGGGCGCATTTCTCGCAGCCAGAGCCGACGCTACCCAAGTGGCGATTCCCGCCCAACATATGCCGAGCGCAATCCACAGCATCACGTCGTCCATTCGTCTGCGAACGGGCACTGCGGCTACTTCGGGTTCATCGCGATCCACTCTTCGATTGTCCTCCGACCGACATTATAGCGACAGTCGCCAAGATTTGTAAGAAAAAATTATGGCATTCCTTGAAATCTAGTAATAATGCTTGGAGGCGGCGCCGGGCGAATCGGGCCCGACTAAGCGCCGCCAGCTTTGGCGGCAACGACGGGGTCGACGCGGAAGCCGGGGCCCATCGTGCTGCTGAGGGTGACGGAGGTTATGTACCGGCCCTTCGCGGCTGCGGGCTTGGCTTTCACGAGAGCCGTCACGCCCGCCACAAAGTTCGCCATAAGCTGCTCGTCCGTAAAGCTCGCTTTGCCGATCGGCATATGAACGATCCCGGCCTTGTCCGTGCGATATTCGACCCGTGACGCGCGCTTGATTTCGTCCACTGCGGTCTTGACGTCGTCGGTCAGCGTGCCGCTCTTCTTGTTCGGGGTTTTCGGGCCCAGCACGCGGCCGATCTTCGCGAGCGAAGGCGCCATTTCAGGCGTTGCAATTAAGACGTCGAAGTCCTTGTATCCGCCTGCAATCTTGGCGACGAGTTCGTCGCTGCCAATTTCGTCGGCGCCAGCCTCTTGGGCGGCCTTCACGGCGTCGCCTTTGGCGAGGACGGCTACCTTGCGGTTCTTGCCGGTTCCGTTGGGAAGGGAAGTAATGCCGCGGACGTTTTGGTCGCTTTGGCGCGGATCGATTCCGAGGCGCACCGCCATTTCCACGGTTTCGGGAAACTTCGCCGTCGCCGTTTTCTTAACGAGTGCGATGGCTTCGGCAGGCTGGTGCAGGTCGAGGCGTTCGCCTTCGGCGCGCGCCGTGTCGTACCGCTTGCTGTGCGGCTGTTTTCTAATGTTTTTTCTCATGTTTCTCCTTGTGGTCCGTAGCGGGCGTTCGCCCTTCCACGAAGAATTGGCTACCTAAAGGCAGCCGGGCAGATTATACTCAGCGCGCGACTCGATGGGGCGGACTCTTAGTCGACGATTTCAATGCCCATGCTGCGCGCGGTGCCTGCCAGGACGCGCATTGCCTGTTCCACATCTTTAGTATTGAGGTCCTCCATCTTGGCTTTTGCCACCTCGGCTAACTGGGCCTTGGTAAGACGTCCGACCTTTTCCTTGAGAGGATTGCCGGACCCCTTTTCGAGCCCGGCGGCTTTGCGCAAGAGGTCGCTCGCGAGCGGCGCCTTGACGACAAAGCTGTAGGACCGGTCTTCGTAGACGGTAATCGCAACGGGGAGCGTGCTCCCGACCTTGTCCATGGTCATCTCGTTGAACTTCTTGATGAACTCCATCATATTGATGCCGGCCTGGCCAAGCGCGGGGCCGATGGGGGGCGCCGGCGTCGCTTTGCCGGCGGGGATGTTCAATTTAATGTTTCCGGTTATTTTCTTAGCCATTTTTTATGCCTTTTCTACATGCTGGAAATCGAGCTCGACCGGCGTATCGCGGCCGAAAATCGTGATGAGAACTTTTACCTTCTCGCGATCGGGGAAGACTTCTTCGATCTTGCCCGTGAAATCGAGGAACGGCCCATCGGCGACCCGGACGAGGTCTCCCCGATGCCAAATAACTCGGGGCTTCTCCAGGTTCTCGTCGAGCCGCTGTTGAATGCCTCGGATTTCGGCGTCCGTCATCGGAACCGGCCTGTTTCCGCTGCTGACGAAGCCGGTAACCCCGCTCGTCGTTTTGATAAGGCGCTGGGAGTCTTCAGTCAGTGTCATCCTGACCAGGATATAGCCCGGGAAAACTTTGCGCATTACGACGCGGCGTTTGCCGTCCCGGTTCTGCACTGACTGCTCCGTCGGGATGAGGACCTCGTAGATCTCGCTGTCCCAGAGGCCTTCGACCATGGCGCGCCTCTGTAGGATTTGCGCAACTTTGTTCTCGTGCCCGGAGATGGTATGGACGGCGTACCAGTTGCTTTGCACTACGCCTTCCCGGTCTCCATCAGCCTGATGATAAGATGCACGAGCTCGCCGGCGATATAGAGGTAAACGACGAACATGACGCAAACGAACAGAACCGCGGCCGTGAGCCGAACTGTGTCGGCCCGCGTCGGCCAAACCACGCGGCGCATCTCCACGCCAACGTCCTTGAAGAACTGGTTGATGCCGCGCTTCATCGTCGGCATGCGCACCTGGGGCGCGGGGTTGCTTGGCTCTTTCGATTTGCTTGCCATTCTTACTGTGCCATTTAGAGGAACTTATGCTCCCGGGCTGTCGCCAAAGGGGGGAACGGCATTAATGATACTCAGAACAGCCGCGGCTGCGCAAGTGGGTGAGCGAATATTTTCGGCGCAAACCGCGGCGCGGCCTACGCCGTCATCATTTGGTCCGTGACGTAAGCGAGAGCTCGGTCGAGGTGTTCTTTCACGGAGCCCGAGCAGGAAATGCGCGAGGCTATTTGACGACGAAGCCGGTATACGTCGCCTTGCTTCATCCCAAAATAGGTCGCCACCGACTGCTCGCACAGGCCCGCGACGTCCGTCATCGCGTAAACAGCAATGCCGGCAAGTTTTTCAGCGTCGCGTGTGGCTGTTTTTGTAACGGACTCCAAAACGAGATCCCGCAGGTCGAAGTCGGAGTTGTCGATCAAATAGGGATGCAAAAGACCTACGACGCGCATCGGGTGAGCCTTTGCCACGTCGAGTTCCCCTGCCGCCGCGCGCAGCCTGGCAATCGCGCCCAAAAGCGAACGTCCGTCGCCATTAACGAGCTTCGCGACAAGTGATTGAACGGCTTCGGGAACCGCCAAGCCCTCACGGCGGCACATGCTCGCAATGACGGCTTTGCGCTCCTCGACCGAAGGAGGATCGATCGAAACCGTGTGCCATAGCCTAAAGTAAGGGAGCACCTTGAGCGTCTTGCTGTCCATGCCGATTGCGCAAAGCGTCGGGCGCTTGGCTCGGATGCGCCGCTCCAGTTCCATGGTGATTAGCTGCCGGGAGCGCGGTTTGCTCAAGGCGGTCTCAACATCGTCGAGGATGAGATATCCGGGTGCGACCCTATCCATTGCGGACCGCGATCGAAGCCAATGCTCGGCCGTCATCGACTGGACGGCTTGGGGGCAGTGGGCTTCGGCCAGTTCGGCGACGGCTCGGAGGAGGTGGCTCGTGCCCCAGCCTGCGGCTCCGCGCAGCGCGACGAGGCTGCGCCGGCCCTGACTGAATGCCGTCAATGCGGCAATCGCTGCTTGATTACTCGGTATCGCGGCGAACACTTCCAGTTCTTTCGATGGCGCCGTGCGGCAAGCTGCCAAGGCCTCTATCGATGCTACATATTCCATCTTTCGAATTTCCTCCCAGAAATTTGTTGCGTCGCATTTTCGAAAGCGCGCTCCCGGTCCGCAGTCGACGCCGTTAAGCAGTATGCCTTCGCGGGGTGCGGATGTCAAGCATCATGGGTCAAGTTCGGAGGCTCGTGCGAAGTCTGTTTTTTGGCGTTTTTTGAGTCGTTTTCTTGGTTTTTTGGCAAACACTCACCGATGCGTTTGCATTTTCCACACCTCTCATCCATGTTGCTTCGGGCCGAATCAAGAGCCAACTAAACGTCTTTCGGCCGCGGTACGAAAGACGTCCACTTTTCGCGTTTTATTTGCATAAGGCGTCAGCCGATCCGCATGGAATCGAGGCGTATTTTATTTGCGGAGGCGCGAAAGAATTTTACCGACGTCGGAAAGCCGATCCCGTTCTCCACAAAATGCCCCAGCTTGACGGAGCTTCTCGGGAACGGGCCTCGGGCGATCCGATGCCGAGAATCCACAGTTTGGTGAAAACGCGAGTGGTAAAACGCCTTGATTACGGCGGGGAAATCTTGCCGCCAACGTTCCCAGTGCCATTCCACGCCGTTTCCCGAACCCTATCCACAGGTCCGGGGGAAGCCAACTGTCCATCTTATCCCCGGCTGCCCGACGCATAAGAGTAATAGTAAACTTCATATAAAGAAGGTGATTCCGGAAGAGAAGGCATGTGGATACCGAAAGTCGAGCGTTCAGCGACTGAGCGTTTCGGACTTCCGGAATTACTCATCGGCGGACGTCGACCTCGCTCCCGGCCACAACGTCTTCGTTGGTAGGAACGGCCAAGGGAAGTCGAACCTTCTCGAAGCCATCTACGCTCTCGCTACCACACGCTCTTTTCGCTACGCTAAAGATGCCGATGTTATCCGACACGGAGCGCAAACAGCATCTATCTCGGCGGTCGCCGGCGAAGAATCGGTCGAAATAAGCTTGACCTACGTTCGCGGCGGGAGGCGTCACGCATCGGTTTTCGGCGGGCGCGTTCCGAAAGTTCAGGACATCGTCGGCCGGATGCCGGCCGTATGCTTCTCTTCGGCCGATCTACGCATCGTCTCCGGCGAGCCGGCAGACAGGCGCAAGTTCCTGGATACCGAGATTTCATTGGTTAGCCCCGCGTATCTGGGCGCCTTTTCCCGATACAAGAAGGCGCTCGAACACCGCAATGCCGTGCTCCGCAAGATCCGTGAAGGCGAAGCGTCGTTCGATGCTCTGGAGCCGTGGGATGTGCAGGTGGCTAAGAGCGGAGCGATCCTGCGAGCGGGACGGGAAGCCTACTTGGCTGAACTGAATCGCCTTGCAGCAGAAAAACACTTGGAATTGTCCGATTCCGCAGAGAAGCTCGACCTGGCTTATCAGATGTCGGACGAGGCTTCTTCAGAAAATGATCTCTTGGAAGCTCTATGCAAACGCCGGGCACAAGACGTAGGAGCAGGCTTTACGACGGTCGGTCCTCATCGGGACGACTTGGTCGTCACCGTCGATAGCGCCGGAGCCAAGGAGTTCGCAAGCCAGGGCCAGCAAAGAACGGCGGTGTTGGCGATAAAAATGGCCGTCGCCCTCTATTGGCGAAATGAACTGCGGACCGTTCCGATCATGCTGCTCGACGATATTATGAGTGACCTCGACGAGCGCCGGCGGAACCTGGTAATGTCCGTTTCGGGCAGCTTGGGGCAGATCGTGATAACGGCCACGGATATCGGCCAACTCTTGCCGGAGTTGCGTAGCGGGGCGAAGGTTTTCGAAGTCGCAAATGGAACAATAAGCGAGAAATGAGAAAGACGGAACTGCGGCCCGCCACATCCCTTATGGGCGATGCCCTGGGTAGGCCCGAGCTTTTGACGAGGCTCGAGGCCCAGCTTGTTTGGCGCAGATGGGAGTCCTGCGTCGGGGCGCAGCTGGCCGCCAAGAGTTTCCCCGAAAAATTTGAAAGAGGGACGCTCTCGGTTTCGGTGACCACCGCGGTTTGGGTTCAGGAACTAAGGATGCGCCAGGATGCGATTCTCGAGAGGCTAAACGCCCTCGCGGGCAAGGAGCTTTTCAAGAGCCTTCGATTTGCCGTGCGGCCGCTACCGGAGAGGGCAAGGCAGAAGGAGAAGGAATTGCTGCCGGATCCGGAACCGATCGAGTTGCACGTCGCTAATCCCGAACTAGACGCTCCCGCCCGGAGAGCGCTGGGCAAACTCAAAGCTATGGGCCGCAAGCGGAAGTAGGCGAATGTGGACGGCATTCGACCGCCGATATCGTCACTTGACGAGCCGGCCATTCGTTGCCTCGACGCCTTTTCTGGTGGCGGGCATTCTCGCTCCGATTTCTGCGTGGGGTTTTCTGCTTCTCCTCCCGGGACTTCTGGTGGGCCGTCGCTGGATGGCGTTGGGCGCAGCTCTTTTTGCCATGGGCTTCGTGCGTCAGATTTCCGCGCCGCTTCTGCCACCGCCGATCGAGACGTCCGATCAAGTGATTGTCGGTAGGATAGCCTCGACGCCGAATCTCGCTCTCGGCAGCCAGCGTGCCCTGCTCGAAGTTGGAGACCGCAAGTTGCTTCTTTATGAAAGCCCGCAAAGGCCGATCATGTCCGGCGATTGGGTACGGGTTCACTCCAAAGTCCGCGATATCCCCGCTCCGCAAAACGCGTACTGGCATCGCCGAGGCATCGCCCAGATGGTGGATGCGAGATACGGTGGCGACCTCGAAATCCTCGCTCCGGGCGAGGGCCCGGCCACATGGGGGTCCATTTGGCGCGAAGATATGTGGTCGAGGCTCAGGCGAAACCTCAGGCCGAATACCGCTGGGATCGCCATGGGCGTCATCGCTGGCCAGCAGGACTTGGTTGATAAGAGTCTGATCGACGCGATGATGCGAACAGGCACGCTGCACCTCCTTGCCACCAGCGGTTTCAACGTTCTCATCTTGGCTGCCGGACTCATGGTCCTTTTGTCGCATTTTCCAATCTCCAGGAGCGTGCAAATTGCAATTGCAATGGTGATCCTGGTCTCCTACGCCGACGCGGTTGGTGGCCGGCCGCCCGTGATGCGCGCCGCGGTGATGGCGGCGGTCTATCTGGGCTCGTTCCTCTTCGGGCGCAGCACCGATCTCCTGTCCTCGCTGGGCCTTGCGGCAGCAATCTACCTGATCGCGGAGCCGGGCGCGATTTTCGACGCCGGATTCCAGCTCAGCTTCGCGACGGTCTTCGGTTTGGGACTATTCTGCCCTGGAGCCTTCGCGCTCACCCGGAAGTTTCTGGCGAAAAGGGTCCGGACGGGGGGTCCGTTATTCACCGCGAATTGGATCGCAGCGGCCCTCGTTACTTCATGCGTCGCGCAGGTTGTGAGCGCCCCGCTCATTGCTGCGCATTTCGGCATCGTTTCCATTATCGCGCCGATTGCAAACATTCTCACGTCGCTAGCCGTGCCGATGATTTATCTGGGGGCTGCGGCAGCGCAGCTTTTCGACAAATTCGCGCCGTCGGTAGGCCGAGGATTCGATGTTCTCGTTACAGGGCCCTTTGCCGGCTGGGTTGAATGGGTAAACGGCGCGATGGGGTCTCTATCATGGTCTGCCATCGACACGGGGCCGGTTTCGGCGTGGGTCGCGGGAGCGGCGCTGGTTGGGCTTCTCCTTCTGAGCCGGCCTCAAAAGCGCGACCTATCTCTTCCGGAAGAGCTGCCTCTCCAAAGCTGATTTTTCCCCGCCCAAAGTGTGGTAAACCCAGGTTCGGTTAAAGCGTCCTTACCAATAGCAATGGAAAACGAATCCCGATCGCTGCAGCTCCTCAAGGAGCTTGTCGAAATGGTGCCCGAGGGCAACCAGCGGCTGAGGAATTACCTTGC
>DASSBY010000156.1:0-3277 GCA_035698285.1 Fimbriimonadales bacterium
CGATTATTGCCGAACTGGCGAAAGATGTCGGAGCGCTGACGATTGGCGTCGTAACCAAGCCGTTTGCCTGGGAGGGCCCGCGCCGCAGCCGCCTTGCTAACGAAGGCATGGAGCAATTGACAAATATCGTCGACACGATAATTTCGATTCCTAACGACCGACTTTTGCCGGTTGTGGAAAAGCGGACGACGCTTCTTGAAGCCTTCCGCGTCGCCGACGATGTTTTGCGCCAGGGCGTTCAGGCAATTTCCGATATCATCACGATCCCTGGTCAAATTAACGTTGATTTTGCCGACGTCCGAACGATAATGTCCGGCGCGGGACCGGCACTCATGGGTATCGGTTACGGAGCCGGTGAGCATCGAGCGCAGCAAGCCGCACAAAGTGCCGTGTCCAACCCGCTCCTGGAAACGAGCATCGAGGGCGCCAAGCGGCTTCTCGTCAACATTACAGCTTCCGGAGATATTACGCTCGCCGAAGCGAACGAAGCGATGTCCTACATCCAGGGTCTCGCGGCTTCCGACGACACGAATATTATTTTTGGAACGGTTATGGACGATAAGCTCCAGGGCGAAGTTCGGATCACCGTACTTGCCTCGGGTTTCGATATGGGAACGGAAATAGGCCGACACGTCGCGAAGGCGACGACCGGTTTCGTCCCCAACCATACGCCACAGGAGCGGACCTACGAGCCAACTCCGGAGCCCGCTCGTGCCGAAAGCGGAGTTCCGTACGTTCAAAAGCGGATTCCGTTCCAGCCACGAATCGAGCCCGTGCCCGAGCGTGACTCCGGCAGAGACCGCCAACCGGTCATCACCGAATCGACGCTGCCTCCTGGGGTCGGCGGGGCCACCGGCACGCCCGTTCCTTTCAGCGAGCCCACGCCCGAACCTGAGCCTGTAGCTACGGAGCCTGCCCCGCGCGCGCCAAAGCCCGAAATGCCCAACGAATCCGATTTGGATATTCCCGCGTTCATTAGGGAATACAAAAAGAATCGAGACTCGTAAACCCAGCCCCGAGCAAATTGCTGGCGCTCGCGACGGCGCAAAGCAAAATAATGCGGCCGTTTGCGGATAAACTCATTGGCGTGAAAAGGGATCTAATTCTAATATTCATGTTTCTCGTCGTTTGCGGATGCGCGAAGCATAATTTGGATCGGGATATTGTCGGGATTTGGCGAAATGTGAGCCAGCCGACCAGCGCAACGATGGAAATGGAGGCGCGAACCAAGTGGCATGCCCAACTCGTTTTTCGCGAGGATAAGACGTTTGAATGGACCATTCTCTCGGAAGGGCAAAAGCCGCAATCTTGGGCAGGCGCCTATGAAGTCGACGGCCTCGGCGTAACGCTAACGCTCAAAACGCGGGAAGGCGAGCCACTAACCGAATCCCAGAACGTAGGAGCTTACACGGTCCGCCTAAAGCAAGATCGCCTTTCTTTTCCCCTCCCCACAGATTGGACAGGGCCGACAGTCGACTACACGAAGTCGAAGGTCAATTGAGCCCGCCAATTTTACAGGCTTGCCAAAACCCAGTATTAAAGCCATGAATTACTAATTGCTAGGCACATTGCGTCGGCGAAGAATCCGAGGTCGATCAACGC
This sequence comes from Fimbriimonadales bacterium, assembly GCA_035698285.1. Taxonomy (GTDB): domain Bacteria; phylum Armatimonadota; class Fimbriimonadia; order Fimbriimonadales; family ATM1; genus JACDEQ01. The sequence goes on from DASSBY010000156.1 coordinate 1,603, forward strand.
GACACGGGTAACATCTCGATTGCGACGTTATTGATTAGGAACAATACAGCTGCGATCGGAGTCACAAATTGGGCTTCAGAAGCAAATATCCGATTGGAAAGCCCGCAGAACCACCGTGACCGACAATGAGAGACAGCTTTGCGAGGAGATGCGTGACATCATGTATAGCTTCCTCGTAGGCGAACTGACTGACGGAGAATCCAGGGAACTGCTGCGCCACGTCGCCGAATGTCCGCCTTGCGCGGAGGCACTGCGGCAGCACGCCAAGCTCTTCGGCCTTCTTCGCAGCATCGACTGGGATAAGCCGGCCTAATCCAGCCCTAGCCCATGCCGGACTCGGTCGAGACCGCCATGATCGGTCCAGTCGAGACGCAGAGGAGTAATTGAAACGAAGCCGTCGTTTACCGCTTGGACGTCCGTCCCCTTCTGCGAGCTGTCCATCACCACGACTCCGCCCTGCCAATAGTAGTCCCGCCCCCAAGGATCCGAACGCTTCTCGACCCTATCCTCATAGATTCGCGTGCCCAGCGTTGTCACGCGTGTGCCGCGCAACTCCGCTTCGTCGATGTTGGGGACATTGATGTTCAAAATGCCCTGGAGCGGGAACGGAAGATCCAGCATTTTTGGCAGCCATTCACGCATCCAATTTGCGGCGACGCCGTAATGTCCTGGGCCCATTTCCACGTACTTCGCGACCGAAATGGCGATGGAGGGGATGCCGTTTACAGCCCCTTCGAAAGCCCCGCCGACGGTGCCTGAATAAGTTACGTCCCATCCCACGTTAGGGCCGTTGTTGATGCCGCAGAGCACCAAATCGCAGCCGTCTTTGAAGAATTCGGTTAGCGCGAGGTTGACGCAGTCGACGGGCAGGCCGTTCACCTCGTACGCTTCGTAATCGCCGGGGACGCTCGCCCGCCAGACCCGCAGGGGATCTCGAAGCGTCATCCCCCGGCCGCACGCGCTCTTCTCCCTGTCCGGCGCACAAATGATGACTCGGCCCAACGCCCCGGCGACTTTTGCGAGCGCTTCGAGACCCGGCGCGCGGACTCCGTCGTCATTAGTTAGCAGGATATTCACGCTTAAAGTTTACCGCTGTTATGTGTCAATACAAAGGATGACTTGTCGAAGTGCCTAAACCGGTCTATAATTTTATTGCCTGTATAGTTTATTATTGAAATTGTGGCAAGTTATTGTCGACGGGGAAAGCGGCGCTGGGCAAGCAATGGAGCGCCGCCGACCCCTTCTTATTTATTGAATCGCCGCCGGGAAGAAGTTCTTCCCGGCTTTTTTATGTTGCAACGGAAAGATCGAACGCTGCGTGCACAGCGGAAACGGCGCGGTCGGTATCGGATTCCGATACGAGAACGGAAACGGAAAGCGCACTGTCGCTCGTTTGAATAATTCCGATGTTCTTAGAACTAAGGCTCCGGACCAGTTTTAGAAAGATCCCCGCTTGCTGCAGGTATTCATGCGCGATGAGCGATACCAATGCGCAATTCTCCGTCAGCATGACAGTGCATTTTCCAACCTCCTTTCCTCCCTGGCTCAGCACGGCCTCCTGCGCAGAAACTTCCGTGGATTTTGCCCTACCGACTTGGATGATGTAGTTCTTGCCCGACTCGATCGGTATAACGATGCCGTCGAGTATCTCCTTGACTTTTGGCAGCTGCTTTCT
>DASSBY010000157.1:0-4218 GCA_035698285.1 Fimbriimonadales bacterium
ATAGCTACTTGTGGGACGGCCGCCTGTTCGTTTCTGGTGGGCACCTAGTTGAAAACGGCTACGGCGACGATCGCGTCAACGTTTTCGACTATCGCCAGCCCGGCGGACAGTACTGGACTGAGAGCGCGCACCGCATGACGCAATTTCGGTGGTATCCGACAAGCATTTCTCTTCCAGATCGCTCCATCCTCACGTTAACAGGAGTCGGCGGAAGCGGCCATACCACGTCGGACATTCCCGACCTTTGGATGTTTGGTGTTCCGTGGGAGTCCGGTCTCGCAGATTATATGGCGGCTCTGCCGAGCAAGCCGGACATGGATAATTTCTATCCGTTCGTTTTTATTGATCCGAAGGATGGCAATCTGTTTTACGCTTCGCGCGGGCAACAGGACGAAAATCCGTTCAAAAATCAAAAGCTTAATTTGGCCACGCTCGCTTGGACATCGCCCTATTCGACATTTCCCAACGGAACGATGAACGTGCGGCACTTTTATCCGAGCGCCGTTATGATCAATGCCAGGAATTCTCAAGGCGTTCGCGAGTCCATCATAACGATGACCGGCGGTTCAAAATCCGGTGAAACGGAGCCCGCTACGGCCAATACGCTTTTTTGCAATTTATACGAAGATCCGCCGATATGGCATTCCGCGATGCCTATGAATTACACAAGGCTGAATCATGTGATGGTCGGCCTTCCTACGGGCGACGTGATCGTTTTCGGCGGGGCGCGCGAGCAAGGACCGAGCGGCGTGCCCGACGTTCCTTCCGCCAAGCTGCGGACGGCGCCAGAACTCTGGAAGCCGTTTGCGGCCGATCGAGAAACCCGCCCGTGGAAGCTGTTTAATCGCCCGCCGACGGACGAGCGCCAAATTCCTCGCGGTTATCACTCCACTGCCATTTTGCTGCCCGACGCTCGTGTTGTCACGGGCGGCGGCGAGCCAGATCAGCCGCCTCCTCCGGGGTTCGAACATCAAAAGGTTGCGCAAATATTTTCACCGCCCTACGGGGGAACCGATAATTGGCGAAACCTTCGACCGACCATCGGCGCCGATTGCCCAACGGTAATCCGTTACGGCGAGCCGTTCAACGTTACAATCACGCCGAACGCGACGAGCGGACGGCCGATTACGAAGATTATGCTGACGTCCCTGGGAGCGCAGACGCACGCGTTCAATGAGAGCCAGCAAATTGTCGAGTTGGATTTCCAGAATCTCGGAAACAATCTCTTTCGAGTGACTCCTCCTCCGTCGACAAGTCTCATTGTTCCGGGTCCGAAGATGCTTTTCGCCGTGGACGATACCGACCTCGGCCCGCAGAACCAAACGCGAATCGTGGGCATTCCCTCGATCGCAAAGATGGTTTCTCTAGATGATCTCGAACCCATCTTCCCGTCGACCGGCGGCATCCTTAAGGGAACGCCGGAGCAGAGCATAAATTGGTCGCAGCCGTACGCTCTTCTACTGGCCGAAAATTCTTATTTAGGGAACCGCATTTTCGTCGGCGCCGGATTTTCCGGTTCGACCGCGGAAATTTGGGTTGAAGGCAAGGCGACGAAATCGACGACCACCAAAGTCCGAGTGCGCGTCCAGGCAAAGACGTCCGCCCGAAGCGACCTTAACATTTCGCTCTTCAATTGGCGAACGAACGCTTACGAGAACGTGACGACGCCTCCAATTTCCTGTGATCAAACAGAAAAGAATATGGAAGTCGTCGTGCCCGATCCTCTCGGTAAATACCTGAAAATAGATGGCACTATTCGCGCCAAAATCGCTTTTATCCAGCGCGGACCTTCGTTTACGAGAATGTCCGCTTCGATAGATGTTGTCGAGCTCGGCGTTCGCTAACGCCAAGGGCTAATTTGGGAGGTATTGGATGTGTGCCCAACAGAGTTCGTCTCTTGGGCCATAGCCGAAATTGACAGGCTCTGATTCTGCCGGAGAATGCAGAGCCTCGAGGCCGTTGTTGTATTCGACCGCTAATTCGAGCTTTGTGCCTTTTTTCAGAACGGGCGGAGTTTGGAAATTATAGGCGCCTATCCAATAAAGGTCCCACGAGCCGCCGAACAACTGCTTGGGCTCGCCTTGAGGCTGCGTGGCTGTAAGACTAATGGAAGAGGCGGTTAAGCGCGCCTCGGGGACGATGCTTATTACGCGAATGGATTTATCGAGGGTTTTGGTCGCGTGGATAACTGTCGTGGACGTTGCCCCAATGTGTATATTTTCCGTGCCGACGGAGATCCATTTTGGAGCTTCCGGCGGGGAATTGTTGTAATAAAGCGCGAGTTCGAAGCCTCCGTCGGCTGCGCGGCCGATAGGGTTGTATTGCACCTGCACGACAAGCGCTTTTGCAGCAGGCACCGCCGCTCCATTGGGAAGCTTCCATTTGCGATAGGTTGGAGCCCAGGCGCCGACTAAGTGCTCGATATCACGCCCAAGGCTGCCGTTCGTGGAAAAACCGGCGCCACTCTCGGCGCGGTCGCGTTTGGCGTACAAGCCCTGCCGGTCGAGTGAGACGAGCGCCTGGCGAATAACCTGCGGCGATTGAGCGCGAATGTCGAATGCGCGAAGCTTCCCGGAGTGGGGCAGGGGAATCACGTACGCCCTCCAATAGGCGCCGCCTTCTCGTTTCACACGAACGCCCGTTTGCTGAAGGACGACGTCCGGGTGGCCAAGGGGCCACTTTAATTCCAGAGGTAAGGCCGGCATCGGTTTGGGCGGTCCTTCCGGGGCGCCTTCGAGGGTCCACCTGCGGATTGCGACTAGCTCTTTGAAAGTCAACGGCGGGACTCCGCAGATGTCGCCGAAGTCCGAGCGAATTCTGCACGGCGGCATTGCGTACGATACGACCATCACACCGACCTTAATCGCTCGTTTCTTGACATCTGCGTAGTGCAACAAGGCGAACGGCGCGGTCCCGCCGGGACGATGGCAGGGCGCGCACTTTTCACGAAAAGCCGGAGCGAGGTCGGCGAACGTCGTCTTGTTCGCCTGGGGAGGCGTTGGCGGCGAAACGAGGGCGATGCCGAACGCCGCGAGCAGCGCCAAAAAGGACTTCACGAAGCTATTCGGCTTTCTTGAACTTGAGCGCCTCGCCGTTCATGCAAAAACGCATTCCGGTTGGTTTGGGGCCGTCGTTGAAAAGGTGTCCGAGATGGCCGTCGCAGCGGGCGCATAGGACTTCCGTACGAATCATGCCGTAGCTGCGGTCTTCTCGCAGCCAGATGGCGTCGTGCGAGACGGGCTGGAAGAACGACGGCCAGCCGGTGCCGCTGTCGAATTTGGCGTCGGTGGTGAAGAGTTCGAGGCCGCATCCGGCGCAGTAAAACGAGCCCTTTTCGTGAGTATCGAGCAGGGGCGAGCAAAACGCCGCCTCAGTTCCCTTGTTGCGGAGGACGCGGTATTGTTCCGGAGTTAAGACTTTCTGCCATTCGGCGTCCGTCTTGACTACCTTATCTTTGCGCTTCGGGCTTTCGGTCGGGAAGCCTTTGAATTGATCGATGCCTTGCATACATCCCAGTGTAATACAAATCGCCGATAGAAGAAGAGCGCTTTTCATCTACTTCTTGCAACGGTTAGGGAGGCGTTCGCGGTTCCTTCATGGGTATTTTGTTCCGCGCGCGCCGTTTTTGGGCGTGCCGGCGTGGCCGCCAGCCTACCTGAGCTCGGAACAGACGGCATCGGCGAATTCGCTCGTTTTTGCGCTTCCGAGCAGGTCATAGGTCTTGACGCCTTTGACCAGCGTCCGCTCCAGCGCGCCTTCGATGTCCTCCGCAGCCTTTTCGTGGCCGAGGTGGCGCAGCATCATCGTGCCCGAAAGAAGGAGCGCCATCGGGTTCACCTTGTCGAGGCCGGCGTATTTGGGGGCAGATCCGTGCACCGCTTCGAAAACGGCGGTTTTGTCGCCATAGTTTGCCCCAGGCGCTACGCCGAGGCCGCCCATCATTCCGGCGGCGAGGTCGCTGACGATATCTCCGTAGAGGTTCGGTAGAACGAGAACGTCGAACTGACGCCATTTGGTGACGAGCTGCATGCAGAGCGCGTCGACGATGATGTCCCAGCTTTCAATGTCGGGATACTCCTTCGCAACGCGCTGGAAGGTACGCAGGAACAGGCCGTCCGCGACCTTCATGATGTTGGCCTTGTGCACGCAAGTAACGAGACGCCTGCCGTTCTTGCGGGCGTATTCAAACGCTGCCCGCGTAATCTTTTCGGTCGCTTG
>DASSBY010000158.1:0-8165 GCA_035698285.1 Fimbriimonadales bacterium
GTCAGCGACGCGGTCCACGTTGCCCGAATAGTCGCCTTTGAAAGGGGCGATTTGAACTGCAGCCGCCGTAAACGTCACGCCGGAAGTTTACCGACTGAATCCCGGCTGGGAAGCGGCCCGTAGTATAATCTCCGAACGAATCGGAGCAACGCATCCCCATGGGAAGATTTTTCAACTGGATCAAGGCACTCTGGAACCGCATGATGAACAAGCTCGAGGACCCGGACCTCATGCTGGACCAGGCTCGCCGCGATATGCAGGAGACCCTGCGCGCGAACAAGGAGAAGGCGGTTCAGGCCATCACGCAGCGCAACAACCTGCAGGCGATGGTGGACGATCACGAGCGCAAGGCTGCTCAACTCGAGCAGCAAGCGGTTATGGCTCTCAAGCAGGACAACCGGGACCTCGCGCGCCAGTTCCTGCGGGAAAAGGCGAATTACACCAGCACGCTCGAGAGCTTAAAGGCGTCGCTCGCGCAAGCGAACCAGACGGTGGACGTCGTCAAGGTCGCGATCCGTCGTCAAGAGGAAGAGACCCGAAAGAAGACGGCCGAAGCGCTTGCCATGAAGGCGCAGTACAAGCAGGCGCAGATCGAGACGAGCATCAACCGGGCGCTGGAGGGCTTTACCACGGAGGCGCAGTTCGGCACGTTCGAAGCGGCAGCCGAGCGCATCCGCGACGCGAAGAGCGAAGCCGCCGCGCGGCAGGAAATGATGTCCGAAAGCATCCAGGGCAAGGTGATGGCGATGGAGGACAAGTCGTTCGATTACGCCGCCGAAGAAGAGTTGAAGAAGCTGGAGGAGCGCCTAGGCATGTCGACTTCACCGTCTGCCGAGCAGGCGACCCTTCCGAACGTCGGAGTCTCCGACGTCGACAAGCAGCTCGACGAGTTAGAAAATCGCATGAACCAGGGCCAGTCCGGCTAAGCCACGGCAGCCGCTTCGATTCAGAGTCTTCGCCGCCGCAGCGCTAGCATGACTATCACCATTGCCTGGTCCCACGTTGGTTCCAAATCCGTAACGGATTCGGGTCAGAAGGATTCCGCGCCGACCCGGACAAATTAATTCTCCTTCGCTCCGGCGGCGATCCAGTTGGAGATTTTCTTGATCTCCGAATCGGGCAGAGGCGCGTTGCCTTTGGGCATTCTTGGGGAGCGCGCGCCGGTTATGTATTGGAAGAGCTTGCTGGAATCGGGGTCGCCCGGGACGACTTCGGCGCCGCGTCGGCCGCCAGCCATTAGGGATGCATAAGACTCGAGGCTCAGGCCGCCAGAGTTTCCATGGCAGCCAACGCAGGATCGATTGAAAATTGCCTGGACCTGGGAGTAGGAGACGTTTTCGGCTTTTGGAGCTTCCTGCAGCTTGGCGCCCGCCGGCGGCGCGAATGCGAAGTCTGCATCTGGGAGAGGCTCGGCTCCGACCGTCAGTTCTTTGGCGAGGGAAAGCATCTCCGTTTCGCCTTTTTTGAGGGACGCGCCGCGCGCGATCTTAAGCTTGTCGTCTACATAGAGAGTCAGCGTTCTATCTCCGGGCAAGGACATGATGATTTCCGTGACGGCATTGCCTTTTATCGTTCTCTTGGCTCCGGACCTGACGCTCTTTGCCGAGTCGAAGGCCTTAGGATCGAAGAAAGGCACCCATGCGGCTACTTCATCGCCCAGGGAAGGCTTGGCTGAGGCGGGCGTTTGCGTGTATGTATTTGCCGCCTTATCCAGCTCGTAGACTGTCTTGCCGTCGGAGACGATCAGTTTTGTTGGAGCGTCGATTTTGAATCGGTCCGGTTTCGAAAAAGATAGCGTCCAGGTGTCCGGCGCAGCGGGGATTTTGGCGACCGTGAAGGTAATCGTCAGCGACGGTGCGGCTTGGAGCGCCGAGATCTCGGGAACGAGCATCGGGTCGGTGGGACGCTGAGCAAGGAAAGCCGCGGCGATCAGCGCACCGCCGACGGATAGGTAGGCGAATTTCAAAATCATGTCCTCCGGAGAATTGGTTTCAAAGTAAACGGCGCGCCGCCGCGGTTTGGTTCCGGTAGCCTATAGCGTGCTGCCGATCATGCAAGATTTTCGCCCACCTGCGGTTCCGCTCGTTACGCATACGCCGTACTTCAGCATCTGGTCGATGGCGGAGAAGCTGACCGACGATTGGCCCAGGCATTGGACCGGTGCGATCGACGGGATGTGCGGCTTGATTCGAATCGACGGCAAGGTTTATCGGTTTATGGGGCCGCAGCCTTCCGAAGCTCCGGCCATGGAGCAGGCGTCGCTGCGGGTGATGCCGACTCGGACGCAGTATAAATTCCGTGCCGCCGGGGTTGAGCTCACCGTCGAATTCCTTTCGCCGATTCTCGCCGACGATATCGAGCTGGCTTCGCGGCCCGTGACGTACCTAACGCTTACGGCGGAATCGACGGACGGACGGAAGCACGACATGGAAGCCTATTTCGACATTACGGCGGAGGCTTGCGTCGATAAACCCGGGCAGAAAGTTGTGGGTTCCACAAATGGCGCGATCGGATCGATGGGCACGGAAGCGCAACCGATTTTGGGGGCCTCGGGCGACAATATAAGGATCGATTGGGGACAATTGCTTCTTTACGCGCCGAGCGGGGTCGCGGTTTGCCCGGCGGATGAGGCGCGTATGGCTTTTGTCCGCGGCGAGCATAGTTTCAGGGGCATAACTTTTCCGCGAGCCGCAAGTGATCGCTGGCCGTGCCTGGCTGCCGTTTTGCGGCTGGAGAAAACAGCGCACCTTATGATCGGCTACGACGAGATTTATTCCGCGGAATACATGGGCAGAAAATTGCGCCCTTGGTGGAGGAAAAAGCTTCGCAACGCAAAGGAGTTATTCGCGTCTGCCGAGAAGGAGCGAGAATCGATCGCTCGGCGCGCGCAAGAATTCGACATGCGGATGATGAATGAGTTAAAAATGCGCGGGGGAGAGGCGTATGCGACCCTTGGTGCCCTCGCCTATCGCCAGGCAATGGCCGCGCATTGCATCGTTGAGGGTCCGGGAGGAAAGTCTTTCATGTTCAGCAAGGAGAATTTCAGCAACGGGTGTATTGGGACGGTCGACGTTACGTATCCGGGTTCGCCGCTGTTTTTGGCATACGCGCCAGATTTGCTCGAAGCGCAGCTCGAGCCGGTTATGTTGTATGCGGAAAGCTCGCGGTGGAAATTCCCCTTTGCACCCCACGACCTGGGGACTTACCCCTTGGCAAATGGCCAAGTTTACGGCGGCGGAGAAAGGACCGAAGAAGACCAAATGCCGGTAGAGGAGTGCGGCAATATGCTTATTCTTGTGGATGCCTTGTGCAAAAGGCAGAAATCGCCGGAATTCGCCAAACGGCATTGGAAGAAGCTTACGCAATGGGCAAATTACCTAAAGAACAAGGGCCTGGATCCTGAAAATCAATTGTGTACGGATGACTTCGCGGGACATCTTGCGCACAATGCGAATCTATCGTTGAAGGCGATTATCGCTCTTGGCGCTTATGCTCAGCTTTTCGAAATGGTAGGCAAAAGTGCGCAAGCCAGCGAATGGCGGAACGTCGCGATGGATATGGCAAGCCGATGGGCTCAACTCGCCGAAGAGGATGGCCAGTATAAATTGGCTTTCGATAAGCCGGGGACGTGGAGCCTGAAATACAATTTGATTTGGGACGACGTTCTCGAAATGCACCTATTTCCTGCAAATATAAAGCGAAAAGAACTGTCGAATTATATCAAGCGTCAAAACAAATACGGTCTACCCTTGGATTCTCGTGCCGATTATACGAAGATCGACTGGGTTTTTTGGACCGCTTCTATGGGCGATAGGGAGCAATTCGGTAAATTGATCGCGCCAGTTTTGGACTGGGCGAATACGACTCGGGACAGGGTGCCACTTACGGATTGGTACGACACGAAGACCGGGAAATGCGTCGGATTTAGAGCCCGCTCCGTTGTCGGAGGATTGTTTATGCCGCTGCTCGAAACTCGGTATAATTAGCTCTCTGTTCGTGGGGGTATAGCTCAGTTGGGAGAGCGCCTGCTTTGCAAGCAGGATGTCGTCGGTTCGAGTCCGTCTACCTCCACCAATGATTTTGGCCGGAGCGCGGCATGTGTCTCAGATTGGCCGCTTTTGAGTCATAATTGCTCATGCCGCAGACCACGCGCGCGCCGCACCTACCTCTTAATAGCCTTGACTGGGGAAAGTTGGTCAAGCTTGTTGGCGAAGCGAACGCCGGCGTCGCTCGCTTCGACGGCTTGATCCACGGGATCCCCAATCCTTGCGTCTTCTTAAGTCCTCTAATAACGCAGGAGGCCGTCTGAAGCAGCAGAATCGAGGGCACGCAAGCGACTTTACGAGAGGTTCTCAGGTTCGAGGCAGATGAAGTAACCCCGCCGGAGAAGCGCAATGACATCCAAGAAGTGCTCAACTACCGGCGCGCAATGTTTCTTGCTGAAGATGTGTTGCGAGATCGGCCAATCACACTCACTTTGATTCGCGGCATTCATCGTGAGTTGATGGCCAGCGTGCGGGGTCGAGACAAGGCTCCGGGAGCATTCCGCACCGAGCAGAACTGGATTGGGTCGCAAGGTTGTACGATGGCTCAAGCTCGCTACGTTCCGCCCTCGCCGCTAGAAATGCGCGATGCTCTGGACAATTTCGAGAGCTACTTGGCTATGTCGACCGATGATCCTCTTGTTCAAATTGCCATCGCTCACGCGCAATTCGAAATTATTCACCCTTTCATGGATGGAAACGGGCGAGTGGGACGCATTCTGATCCCGCTGTACCTGCTGCAAAGACAGTTACTCCGGTCGCCTGCGTTTTATGTCAGTGAAGATTTGGAAGCAAGACGGGAAGAATACTACGACCGACTTCTGGCTATCACCCGAGACGGAGATTGGGAGGGATGGATCGCTTTCTTTCTGGAAGCGGTGACTCGCCAAGCTGAGTTGAACGCTTCTCGCGCTCGGAGAATGTTTGTACTCTACGAAGAGATGAAAGTTGCGTTCGCAAAGGCGACGCGCTCGCAGTATGTGATACAGGCGTTAGACGCTGCCTTCTCGAGAGCCTTTTTTGCCTCCACCACTTTCTCAGCCACTTCAGGCATTCCAAAAGCAACCGCAGCTCGAATGTTGGCTCAGCTCGTTGATGCCGGATTGCTGAGGCTGGTGGCGGAAGGCTCGGGCAGATCACCCTCGGTTTATGCGTTTGAAAAGCTACTTGCTGTAACTGAGTCAAAGTAGTGTCTCAGGGATGAGACGCGCCGCTCGTTTGTGTTTCATAATTCAAGTTTCGTGAGACACAACTGCAGTTAGTATCCCATGGACGAGACGCAAGAGTTCGAAGAGCGTCCACGAAATCTCCGACCAATTTCCAAGCCCCACGGGGACCAAAGTCCCGGCTCCTTGTCCTGTCAATTGCTGTTAGGTGATAATGACAGGCAGCCCTTCTCGGGCGAATCCATCTGAGGAGACAAATAGCATGAGCAACGAAATCAAGCCGTGCGACTGCGGCGGGCCGGAATGCATGGGGCCTGAACCGGTCCCGTGGCTGTCTTGGAAGCATTGCTTCCACTTCTATGAATTGCGGCAAGGCGTCGTGCCCATCGGCAACGAAACCGGCATTGCCGGCCGGGAGCGACTGATCATCCGAGTCAAGTACGACCACGAACTGTGCCTGCTTGGCCGGAAGCAGGGTCCCATCGTTCATAGCCTGACCCTTCTTCCTAAAGAGGAACTGCGGGTTTATGAATACGATCGGTATCGCCGATCGACGTCTGCAACGACCCGATTCAGCGTCAGGACCTCTTTCTTCGACATGACCCAAAAGGTCGCCGACGCCTATCACAGCTCGAAGGCGGATGCGGGCGGCTCGATGTCCGCCTCGAGCAGCGCCCACAGCGAGGGCGGCGGGGGCGTAAATCTCGGCATCATTAGCATCGGCGGGGGGTCGTCGAGCTCTTCCAATTCAAAGACGAGCGCTTACTTCGACGTCGCGAATGTCAGCAGCAGCTTCAGCCACGTCGCGCACACGAGTTCGCTCGCTGTGGAAAGTGAGCGCTCGATCGTGGTCAGCACTTTTGAAGAAAGCGAGAGCGGCCAATCGACGGCGCGGACTTTAAGGAACGACAACCTTTGTCACGCGGTGACATATTACATTCGCCGCGTTTTTGAAGTTTACGAACTTTCGACAAAGATTGTCGGCATCGAAATTCGCATAGGCGACGAGTGGATCGAAGTCGAAGCGCTTCCGGATGCAATCAAGAAGGCGATTCGCGACTACCTGAAGAAGATCGAGATCGGCTCCCGGCATACGCCTGGCGTCGAAATCGCGCTTCCGACGGATGGTCTTCTTTACGAAGCGGAACTGGCACACTGCTGCTCGTGCGACTGTGAGAGCCAAGTTCAGCTCGAACTCGAGCAGGAGCGGCTGCGCATCGAAAACCTCAATTTGAGTCTAGAAGCGGAGCGCCGGCAAAAGCTTTTGGACGCGGGCAAGCTCGATCCGTTCGAGCCTGCGCCTCCACCGGCGGGCCCGTAGTCCTGTCAGCCCCGGCGTCCATCTGGATGCCGGGGTACGCTTCCTGCGTTATGAAAGTTATCAGTTTAGTGGTGTTGCTTTGCTGGGGAATGGCGACTGCGCAAATCTCCCAGATATCCGACTTGGAATTGATGGTCGCTATGCCCAGTTCGATGCTCTCGCAACCGCCAGTCCAGAAGGAATTGCATTTGGACAAGGGCCAGAAATCGCACATTCAAGAGGTAATTCAGAGCGCTGCAAAGAACGTCCAATCGATGCCGGATTTTAGCAAAATTGATGTGGAGCTGTTGGCGATCTTAAACGAGCAACAAGCCGCGCGTTTCCACGAAATTCGCCTTCAAGTATTGGGCATGCGTTCTCTGGAGGAAAAAGACGTCGCCGATGGGCTAGCGTTGACCGAAGAGCAGAAATCCTCCGTGGTAGACTATGCGAAGGCAGAGAGGCAAGGCTTTATGGACGCCGCGAGGAAAGGAGCGACCGCGCTGTCATCTTTTCAGAAGGGGCGATCCAAGAGAGAAGATGAATTGGCGAAGATCCTTACGCCGGAACAATCAGCTAAATTGGCGACGCTCTTTGGCAAACCGTTCAAAGATGTCAAACGAATTCGCGGCGCCGGGTAGGCGTTACTTATAATGCCGAGCGACTTCGGAGTGATAAGCGTTGCCGATTTGATGCGCATTCTCATGCAGCCAGGCGCGTAGCGAAGTACGGCCGAGCGCCGGTTCGTCCGAAACTAAAAGGTTTTGCATGAGGCCGTCGATTTCGTCCTTCGTGACGATTTGATCGTGAACGAAAGGCTCGAGCAGCTTTGACGATGCCAATACGACGGACGGCGGAACGTGCAGGACCTTCGTCCGGCGCTTTGTGACCTCTTCCAAAAGCTCGATTAACGCGACGTAAGAATATTTCTCCGGTCCGGCCGCATCTACCGTTGTGTTTTCGGGCGAATCGGCGAATTGCCTAAGCACGTTGGCGTAATCTTCGACGAAGATCGGCTGCATTTCGTATTTGCCGTCGCCGGCCACCATGTAAATCGGAAATCGTCGGATGAGCCATGCCATGTTGTTGATCAGGATGTCCTCGCTGCCGAAGAGCACGGTTGGCCTGAGAATTGCGAAGGGAACGCCCGCCGCTTTCAGGGCAGCCTCCACCTCGGCCTTGCCCTTATAGTATGGGAATTTGGATTCTGTATCAGCGTTCGCTATGCTGGTGTGCACAATCCTTCTTACGCCGGCGCGTTTTGCTGCCTCGAACAATGCAATTGAGTTTTTTACCGCCAGATCGTAGGTAATATTTCCCTTCGGGAAGCGAACCCAGTACGTATTAAAGAATACTTCCGCGTCCCGCATCGCCTCCGCCATAGCAGGAATATCGTCGAACGAATAACGGAAAATTCCCAGTCCGTCACGGGCGCCTGCTGCCAAAGTCTTATTGGTAAGACCGACTACTTCAATATTCTCTTGCAGAAGAATCTCGGTCAGGTATTTTCCTGTGAAGGATAATGGCCCGGTAACGGCAGCCTTTCTCATTTCTAGCGCAACGTGTCGACAGCATAAAACCGGTCGCCGCGCGTTATGGCCGAATGCGATGCTTGGCGCGGCCGCACCCTAAATCCAGCGAAGGCAGTCTCACGGC
>DASSBY010000159.1:0-2310 GCA_035698285.1 Fimbriimonadales bacterium
TCCTTTTCCTTTATGAAGACGAGCTAAACGATGCCGGCATCGAGCTCAAGAATGCTTGTTGCGTCCGTAAGAAATTTCTCGATAAGTATAACGACGGCAAATCCCCCAGGCCCTATTTTGCCGTTCTCCATGCCGACGGAGACAGCATGGGCGCGACGCTCAAAGCAATCGACGCCGAGGTGGAGCACTTCAGCTTTAGCAAGACCCTCGGCGATTTCTCGAAGGCCGTAAAGGGCATTGTCGAGGAGCACTGCGGCGCTCCCGTCTTCGCGGGCGGCGATGACGTCGTCGCTCTGCTCCCTGTCGACACCGCTCTCGCATGCGCAAAAGAACTGCATGATAAATTTTCTCAAATGGTTAAAGGGCCCACCCTCACAGTCGGAGTGGCTTTTTGTCCGACTGAAAACAATCTGCAGGACTGCGTGCATTTCGCAAAGAAATTGGAATCCGAGGGGAAAAAGCTACCGGGCAAGGATGCCCTCGCCATCGGTGCGAGGGTTCGCTCCGGCTCCGATCTGATCGTTTGCGGCAGCTGGAAAAGCGATTTGTACGAACGATTTAGGAGCGTGCTCGACTTGTATCTCAACAAGGAGATTCCTCGAGGGTTTTTTGCAGACGTGGCCGAGTTGGTGCGGCTAACCGATGGCTGGAAGGAAGGGGGATACGACACCGAAGCAATGAATAAGGAATTCTGTCGCATTCGTAAGCGCAAGGAGCCGAAGCCCCCCGAATCAATTCTGGAGTCTTTCAATCTCGAAGCGCTACGACAGCTCCATGCCATGCTAAAGATGGGTCATTTTCTAACTCGATCAGGGGAGGAAGCTTGAAAAAGGTTTTAGAAATCGAAGGATTGAGTCCGCTGCTTTTTGGAACGGGCAAGCCATTTTCGACGGAGTCGGCGGCTCTCTCTGCGGAGACCCAGGCGATGCCCTTACCGACTACGATCGCTGGGGCTGTTCGCAGCGAGCTTGCACGACAAAAGGGATGGTTCGGCGGCAGCGACAAGGTCGCGGAGTTGAACGAAGTGAACTTCCGTGGGCCCTTTATGCGCATCGCCGGCGAATGGTACTTTCCCTCCCCCTCGGATTGCGCCGCCGTGAAAGTGAATGATGTTTCCAAGAACGCCGCTTGCCGTCCTCGGGACGCAGATGGTTCGTTTTTGCCGAACGGAGTAAAGCCCACGAGTTTGCCTGCGGGCGACCTGGAGCCCGACAAGCGCGAGCAGGGCGGCCTATGGAGCGCAACAGATACTTTCAAATGGCTGGGCAACGCAGACTGCAAGATCTACGATTGCGGCGAGGCGCGTTCGTATCCTCCGACGGAAATACGCACGCACGTTGAAATCGATCCGGATCGACGCGCACATAAAAAGGGACAACTCTTCCAAACCGAGGGCGTTATCAGCGGATCCATCGCTGTTATGAAAGATGAAGTTTTGGAGAAGTTCGAAGATCAAAGAATTGTCTTCGAATATGACGCGACGGAGGAATTCGACGGGTGCAAAATCGGCGCGATTACCCTAGGCGGCGAGCGCAGGCTCGCGATAGCGAACGAATTGCCAGACGGTTTACCCGAGATGCCCGACAACCTTTATCAGGCGATGTCCGAGACCGACCTCATTCGCCTGCAGCTTGCAACCCCGGGGCTATTCGAGGAGGGATGGAAACCCAACTTGGCAAACATCAAAGAGCTGACCGGAATCGATTTTGAGCTGGTTTCTGCATGCGTCGGCCGACGAATACCCAGGGCAGGTTGGGACGCGGTAAAACGGGGGCCGCGCAAGCTCAAGTGGTTGGCGCCGGCCGGATCGGTCTATTTCCTAAAATGCAAGAAAGGAGAAGGTGAAAAATTGAAAGACTTTTGGCTTAAATCTATGGCAGATGACGACGAGGGTCGGCGAGACGGGTACGCGCTCGCCCTCTGGGGAGTTTGGAACTATGCACAATAAATTAATTCATGTCAAAAATATTACGCCGTTGCATGTCGGCTCCGGCCGCGGCGCCGGCGATATCGACAGCGAAATCATGCGGGAAAAAGGTACCGGCTGGCCGGTACTTCCTGGATCGGGCGTCAAAGGTGTATTGAGGGCTGCCGCTCTCAACGGCGGTATGTATGAGGATAGCCGGGAGTTCAAGGGTCTTTTCGGCATGTCGGGTGAAGAAGGCAGCGCCGGCGCGCTGTGCTGCGGCGACCTCAGAACTTTGCTATTCCCCGTTCGGTCTCTCCACGGAGGCTTCGCTTGGACGACATGTTGGACCGCTATTCGCAGATACAATGAGATCGCCAGGGCCTGTGGCGCGGACGAGATAA
>DASSBY010000160.1:0-5179 GCA_035698285.1 Fimbriimonadales bacterium
TAGGCTCTGCGTCTTCCTTGCTGAGAAGTCCGCGAAGCTCTTGCTTCATTTGCGAGTTCTGGTAGAGGCCTAGGAAATTGACCGCAACGAGCCCGACGATAGGGGACGCGACCAGAAATGCAAGGGCCGCGATATGTTGGCCTCTTTGATAAAGCATCAGCCCGATCGCAAAAACTGGCACAAAGGCAAGCGCCGGAACCAAGTTTGCCATCAACTTGCGGTAGGTGCTCCAAACTTCGGCGCGCTTCCTGATCATCGCTTCCATTTGGATTATGGCGGAAGGATGTTACCGGCCCAGTCTAAGCCGATTTTCTGCTCGCTCTAACGCTGCCTGAGCTCGCGCCGCGTCGATACCGGCGGTTCGATCGGCCAGGCGGTTCCTTGCACGTTCGGCGGCGTTCTCAGCGCGCGAAACGTCGATGTCCGACTGGCGCTCGGCTGAATCGGCTAGAAGGATAACATGATCGGCACTCACTTCAGCGAAGCCGCCTGATATCGCGACCCGTTGCTCCGCGCCGCCTGCGTCTTTGTATGTCACGACGCCGGGGCGCAACTGCGTCACGAACGGCTCGTGTCCAGAGTGAACGCCGAAATAACCGTTGAGACCGGGCGCGATGACCGATTCGGTGACCTCGTCGACGATCGTTTTGTCCGGAGCAACAACGGAGAGTTGGAAAGCTTCTGCCATTTTTTAGACTGCGGCGAGCGCCTTGGCTTTTTCGTGAATATCGTCCATACCGCCGCACATATAAAATGCCTGCTCTGGGAATTCGTCGAAATTGCCGGCGAGAATTTCCTTGAACGAAGCGACGGTCTCTTGGACTGGAACGTATCGGCCGGGGTTGCCCGTAAACTGTTCCGCAACGAAGTTTGGCTGGCTAAGAAATCTTTCGATTTTCCGCGCTCGCGCGACGACGAGCTTGTCGTCGTCGGAAAGTTCGTCGATTCCAAGAATCGCGATGATGTCCTGAAGCTCGCGATAGCGCTGCAACAAAACCTGAACGCCTCGGGCAACTTCGTAGTGCTCTTCGCCGACGATGCGCGGATCGAGGTTCTTCGAGGTCGATGCCAGTGGATCGACTGCAGGATAAATGCCTTTTTCAGAAATTCTCCGCTCGAGGTAAACGTACGCATCGAGATGCGCAAATGTGGTTGCGGGCGCAGGGTCGGTGGGGTCGTCCGCCGGAACGTAAACAGCTTGGACTGATGTAACCGAACCCTTGTTCGTGGACGCGATTCTTTCTTGGAGGGCGCCCATTTCCGTGGCAAGCGTCGGCTGGTATCCAACCGCGCTCGGCATTCTTCCGAGAAGAGCCGAGACCTCGGATCCTGCCTGAACGAACCGGAAAATATTATCGATAAAAATAAGGACGTCGAGCCCGGCGTCGTCCCGGAAATATTCGGCCATCGTCAGAGCGGAGAGCGCGACGCGGAGACGCGCCCCCGGCGGCTCATTCATCTGGCCGAATACCATCGCCATCTTATCGATAACGCGGGATTCGTTGCCTTGGGCGTCTTTGAACGTCGTCTCTTTCATCTCGCGCCAAAGGTCGTTGCCCTCGCGCGTACGCTCGCCAACGCCTGCAAACATCGAAACGCCGGATGCCTCGACGGCGATATTTCGAATCAATTCTTGAATAAGAACCGTTTTTCCGAGACCGGCGCCGCCAAAGAGGCCGATTTTTCCTCCCTTGTTAAAGGGAACGAGTAGGTCGATAACTTTCAGGCCGGTTTCGAGGAGCTGCGTTTCCACGCTTTGATCCTGGAAGCTAGGCGGATCGCGATGGATGGGGAGGCGCTCAGCATCCGCTGGTATCGCCCCGGCTTCGTCGATCGGCTCACCAAGAAGATTGAACATTCGCCCCAGAGTTACGTTGCCCACAGGTACCGTGATGGGTCCGCCTGTATCGACGACTTCCATGCCCCGAACGAGGCCATCCGTGCTCGCGAGAGCCACGCATCGGACGATGTCGTCTCCCAGGTGCTGGGCGGCTTCGATGGTGATGTCGATCTTGCGAGCTTCGTCCTTGATGGTTATCGCGCTATAGATCTCGGGAAGCTGGCCGGAAGGGAAGCGGACGTCGACGACAGGTCCGAGGATTTGGGTGATAGTGCCGGTTGCTGGCATGCGAAAAGCGGATCCTCCTATGGGTATTTAGGCAAAAAATATGAGCGGCTTGCGCCTTGCTCTTTCGGCGAGGATTTTACCCCGTGGCTTCGGCGTCTCGCCGAACTAAGCTCCCGTGCCGCCGCCAAGCTTCATGCCTGGGGGAGCCGGCCGTGTTTTGCCGTAATAAGGGCTCGATTCCTTGGGCACGTAGAACGTAAGACCTCCGGTGAGCCAGGCTTGCGGCGGCAAATCGTCGACCTGTGTAAATCCGGTTTGGCCTTTTTCGTCAAACTCGCCGAACGTCATAACGATTCCGCGGCCGTGCCAGACGCAATCCATGTCTTTCCCGAACCAATTGAGATGGCGCCAGCTGCCCTGGATGACCGCCTTACCGGAGCCGAACCAAACTACCCTTCCGATCTTGTCGAATTCCTTGCGGACCTTGCCCGTTATCTGGGGCGGCGGTCCATGATGTCCGGAAAGAAGCAGCGTGCCCTCAAAATTCAGAACTACCTGCCCTTGTCCCTCCATCGAAAAACTGCCGATCTTCGACCAAAGGTGGACCTTGCCGTCTTTGGGAGGGGGAGTCTGGCCGCTTTGCGCAAGCGCGAAGTATCCCGCTGCCGCAGCCAAAACTGAGCATCCAAGAAAAGCGGCAATCTTCGTTTTCATAGGCTATCGACTATTAACCCGCCGGTCAAAAAGAGCGTTCCAGGGTGGAGCGGCTGATGGGAATCGAACCCACGTCACCTGCTTGGAAGGCAGGGGCTTTACCATTAAGCTACAGCCGCACGGCGGGCTATAAGGCTACCCCAGGCCAAGAACCGCCGGGTCGATATCGAGCAGCACCAAAACTACTTGCATAGCGACGAAAGTCGCTGCCGAGCCGATCAAAACCCAGGGCATTCCGCTCATGAGCAACCGTTTTCCGAAGCTCGGATGCGGATGTGAGCTGCGTTTGAACCGCTGCAGCAGCTCTTCCCCCGCGGCCATTGCGCCCTGCAATTGGCGCTCGGAAGGCGTCTTGGTCGTAACGTATTTTTGGAAAACCGCCCCAAGCGGTCGCCAAAAAATGAGCGTCGCCACCAGCGCGACAAGCGCGCCCAATTCGCCCAAACGCGGCCACAGCCCCTGCGTGAGAAACATGAAAAGCATCCCGCCGATGGCGAAATTCGTACCGCAGCGCGGATGGACCCGTGGCATGCGCCTAACAACTTCAGAAATTAAGGGCTCGCGGCGCTCGATCGCGTGGACCACCATGTGCTCGGCGCCATGCGTTCCGCTAATGGGCAGCGCTCTCAAAAACGTGAAAAACAGAACCGACGGCGCAACATACAGCGCTGCGTTCCGAAGAGCCGGCCCGATGGCGGGGCCAAGCAACTCCAAAAGACCTACCGTGACGAGGACGCCTGCTATCAGAAGAAGCGCCATCATCGCACCGGTGGCTATAAGTGCAACCGGTCCAGCTCCGCCGTAGACGTCGCCGTTGGTTAGGAAAACTCCAAACGGAGTGGCCATTCCGCCAATGAAAGGCGGGCGGATCCGGCCGTCTCTCCGTTGCAGCAAATCCAGGGCGCCGACCATCCCGATGTAGCGCGCATCGGGGTCGACAACGACAAGAGCGGGGCGGCCCGAAGAAGTAAGGATTGCCCTAGCTTCGCTTCGCGGGGCATTGGAGAGCGCCCTTGGCGGATTGACATCGAGCCAATTGGAAATCGGAAGCGTCAAGGAAGCGCCTTCCAGCGCAGCGGCTCGAATCTCTGCTCCCCAAACGACGCCTGCGACAAACGCTCCATCGAGAATCGGCACAGCATCTTCGAACGACTCCTGCAAGGCGTCGATCGCGGCGCCCAGAGATGACTCCCGGTAGATCGGCCTCACGGTGCGAATGAGTCCAATTACGGGTTCGCCTGGATCACCGTAAGACGCAGATTGTGCCACTAACGATGATGGTACACCAAGCAATCCCAGACCGTTGCAAGATATAACCCCTGAGGATGCAAAAGCGATTCGCCGTATTGACGAGTGGCGGAGACGCGCCGGGCATGAACGCCGCGATTCGCGCGGTGGTCCGCTCAGGGCTCGGCTCAAATCTCGAAGTCTTCGGTGTGGCGCACGGCTATGCGGGACTGATGCGCGGCGAGATTTCACCCATGTCCTCTGTGGATGTCGGCGCAATTATTTCGCTCGGAGGGACGGTTCTTCGGAGTTCGCGGACGCAGGAGTTTATGGAGCGTGCCGGTCGCGTCAAAGCAGCGAAGAACCTCGAGAAGCTCGGCATCGAAGCGCTTATTGTTATCGGCGGCGATGGATCGCTAACCGGGGCGAGCGTCTTTGCAAAGGAATGCGGCTGCCGCGTGATCGGCATCCCTGCCAGCATCGACAACGACATACCAGCGACGGACAACAGCATAGGTTTCGAGACCGCCGTCGATACGGCTCTGAACGCGATCGACCATGTACGCGACACGGCTTATTCCCACGACCGCGTGTTTGTCATCGAGGTCATGGGCAGGAGAAACGGCTTTATTGCGCTGGAAGCAGGTCTTGCCGGAGGGGCAGAGGAGATACTTATTCCCGAGCGCCCGGTCGACCTCGCGGCAGTCTGCAAACGGCTGATCGCCGGAAGGAAGCGCGGAAAGCAGAGCAGCATCATCGTGGTTGCGGAAGGCGCAGCGAAGGCCGCGGACGTATGCTCCTACATTAGCCGCGAGATGGATTACGAGGCCCGCTATCTGGTCTTGGGACACATGCAGCGGGGCGGCTCACCTTGCGCATACGATAGGGTTCTCGCCACGCGCTTCGGTGCGGCGGCCGTTCGCCGAATGTTCGATGGCGCGAGCGACGAGTATGTCGGCATATCAGCAAATAAGATTATCTCGACGGAGATAAGTATCGGCCTTGCTTCGGACAAGCCTATCGACGAGCAGCGACTCGAACTTGCGCAAATGATGGCCCGATGATCCTGACGATAACGTTGAATCCGAGCGTAGATCGGACGATTTTTGTTGACAAGCTTTTGCCAAACGACACCAACCGCGTGCGCAAGACCGAGACGGATGCGGGAGG
>DASSBY010000161.1:0-3999 GCA_035698285.1 Fimbriimonadales bacterium
CCTCCGGCCGTCCCGCTCTATCGGTCCGAGGACCGTTGTGGGAATTCGCTCGGAAAGCCATTCCGGAGTTCCGGCTCGATTATGTCCAAACGCAAAATCGTGGCCGACGACGATTTTTTCTGCGCGAAGTTTTCCTTGGAGAATATTTTCGAGGAATTCCTCGGGGGACTGCTCGGAAAATGATTTGTCAAAAACCGCAATTACGGCTGCGTCGACATTCATGGCCCCGATTTTCGAGAGCTTGGCGTGCGGAGCGAGAATCATTTTGGGACATCGGTCCGGCCGCAGCAGCGCCATCGGGTGCCGGTCGAAGGTCAATACAACCGCCGGGCAGCCGGATTTTCTCGCGATGTCGCGCGCCTCGGAAATGATCGCTCGATGTCCCAGATGAACGCCATCGAAAACGCCGATACAAACGGTCGACGAGCGCCAGCCGGGCGTGAATTGGTCCAGTCCAAAAACGGTTTGCATCGTTCGAATCGAGTCTACCTGCGGCCGGCGGCAGCCTTGGCCCTTTTGGCCTTTGCCGTGCCGTTGTTGCTCGCCCGACCAGGGAGCATGCCGCGCAAATACGCGCCGGTGTGGCTCTCCTTGTTAGCGGCGACCGCTTCGGGTGTTCCTTGAGCGACGATTCGCCCGCCGGCCCCGCCGCCCTCCGGCCCGAGGTCGATGATCCAGTCGGCCGTCTTGATGACGTCGAGATTGTGCTCGATCACGAGCACGGAATTTCCCTGATCCACGAGGCGGTGGAGGACTCCGAGGAGCTTTTTGACGTCTTCGAAATGCAGACCGGTCGTCGGCTCGTCGAGAATGTACATCGTGTCGCCCGTCGCGCGTTTGCTCAATTCTGCGGCGAGCTTGATGCGCTGCGCCTCGCCGCCGGACAGCGTGGTCGCGGGCTGGCCCATTCGAATATAGCCGAGGCCGACCTGCTCGAGCGTTTCCAATTTTCGGTGAATTTTAGGAACCGGACTAAAGAATTCGAGCGCTTCCGAAATCGTCATTTCAAGGACGTCTGCGATATTCTTGCCTTTGTATTTGACTTCGAGGGTTTCGCGGTTATATCTTTTTCCTTTGCAGACGTCGCAGGGAACATAGACGTCGGGGAGAAAGACCATCTCGATCTTGATGATGCCGTCTCCTCGGCACGCTTCGCAACGGCCGCCCTTGACATTAAACGAAAAGCGCCCGTTCTTGTAACCGCGCATTTTTGCGTCCGGCGTGATTGCGAACAGCTCTCGAATCATGTCGAAAGTTCCCGTGTATGTTGCTGGGTTGCTCCGCGGAGTCCTGCCAATCGGGGATTGGTCGATGTCGATGACTTTGTCCAGGGCGTCGAGACCCGAAACCGATTTATGCGGAGACCACGCCTGCCTCGTGCCGTAGACTTCGTACATGAGGCGCGGATAGAGGGTGTCCTGGATAAGCGTGGATTTGCCGGAACCCGAAACGCCCGTTACGCAAACGAAAACGCCCAACGGGATTTCTACGTCGATATTTTTGAGATTGTTTCCCGTGACGCCGCACAAGGCGATCCTCTCGTCGGACAGCTCGCGCCTTTTTGCCGGAACGGGAATGTTTTCTTTGCCCGTCAAATAGCGCGCTGTTAAACTATTGGAGCGCAGAAACTCTTTGACGGTCCCTTTCGCGACGATTTCGCCGCCGTGCTCGCCCGCTCCTGGGCCGAGATCGACGATATAGTCGGCGGAGCGCATGGTCTCTTCGTCGTGCTCGACGACGATGACGGTGTTGCCTAAATCGCGCAGGCGTAATAGCGTTTCGATAAGCTTCCCGTTATCCCGTTGGTGAAGGCCGATACTGGGCTCGTCGAGAATATATAGGACGCCCATGAGTCCGGAACCGATTTGCGTCGCGAGGCGGATTCGCTGCGCTTCGCCGCCGGCAAGTGTATTGGCGTTTCGTCCCAGCGTAAGATATCCGAGGCCGACGTCGGTTAGAAACCCCAGGCGCTCGCCAATTTCCTTAACGGCGCGTTCGGCGATGGCCTTTTGCCTAACCGTAAGTTTGGGCGGGAGGGCGCGGAAAAATTCGAGTGTTTCCTCGATGGGCAACGCGCTTATTTCGGCGATGTTTTTGTCGCCCAGGGTGACGCCGAGAGACTCCTTTTTGAGCCGCTGTCCGCTGCATGCTGGGCAGGGCTTCGTCGACATGTATTGTCCAAGGTCCTGCTTCACCCATTCGCTCTCGGTGGATTCGTAACGCTTTTTCAAGATGTCGAGAACGCCTTCGAAAGTCGTATTGAATTTGCGCGAGCGGCCAGACCCGTACCGAATTTCCACCGTTAGCGGTTCTGCGGTGCCTTCAAAAACGATTTCTTGTATTGCCTTGGAAAGGCGCTTGAAAGGCGTTCGGCTGTCGAATTTGAATTTCCGGCCGAGCGCGTCGAAAACATCGGGCCACCAATCCTTTAGCTCTCCGTTCTTGTGAACGAAAGGTGCGATCGCGCCTTCGCGCAAGGGAAGGCTCGGGTCGGGAACCAGAAGAGCGCGATCGAACTCGGTTTTTGTTCCGAGGCCCGCGCATTCCGGGCATGCGCCGTAGGGAGAATTGAACGAAAACATGCGCGGCTCGACATCGCCCAGCGAAATGCCGCAATCGGGGCATGCGAACTGCTCGCTAAATAAGCGCTCCTCGCCGTCTTCCGCGAGGATGGAAACAAGGCCCTTGCCGAGTTTAAGCGCCGCTTCGATCGAATCCGCGAGCCTTTGCGATATTTCTTCTTTTATAACGATCCGGTCGACGACCGCTTCGATGGTGTGCTGTTTATAGCGATCCATCGGAATATCATCCGTCACTTCGTACATTTGCCCGTCCACTCGAACGCGCACGTAGCCGGCTTTTTGTATGTCCGAAATTACGGACTTGTATTCGCCCTTTCGGCCTCGAACCAAAGGTGCCAAAATCTGCAGGCGCGCGCCTTCGCCGAATGCCAGCGCCGAGTCCACGATTTGCTCGACGGTCTGCCGCTGGATCGCCTTTCCGCAATTGGGGCAGTGCGGCACGCCTGCGCGGGCGAAAAGGATGCGCATGTAGTCGTAAATCTCGGTCACGGTGCCGACCGTCGAGCGGGGGTTTCGGCTCGCAGACTTCTGGTCGATGCTGACGGCCGGCGAGAGGCCCTCGATGTGGTCGACGTCGGGCTTGTCCATCTGCCCAAGGAACTGGCGGGCGTAGGCGCTGAGCGACTCGACATAGCGCCGCTGCCCCTCGGCGTAGATGGTGTCGAAAGCAAGGGAAGACTTGCCCGAGCCGCTGAGCCCCGTAATGACGATCATGCGGTCGCGCGGGAGTTCGATGGAGACGTTTTTGAGGTTGTGCTCGCGGGCACCTTGGATAACGATTTTGTCTTGCGGCACGGCTATATTTTACCTGGCATTCTGGTAGACGTACGTACAGCGCAGGATGTCTCCACAATCGCGGGGGCCGGCAGGTCCTGCGGCATAATTGCGGGTGGATATGCTGCCACTCATTACACTCATAGCGCTCCAGGGCGCGCAGGGGCCCGGGCTGGAAGTGGAGCGGCGCGCTCCCTTTTCCTATTTTTCCGTGTCGAGCGACGAACTGGGCCTGAAAGACTGCCCGCAGGCGTTTCAGCTCACCTTCGACGGCGCGATTAGCAGCGGTTTCAAGGAATTGGATATCAAGGCGGGCTCGCCGCTCAAATCCATCGACGCGCGGATTCGCACGCCGTTGCGCGGATATTTGCCCATCTATACGTACGGGTTCGACCGCGATGGCGCGCATTATGGGGTGCAAACCTTTGCGTGGACGCCGAACCTCGACCCGCGGGAAAATCTCATTGCTTTCGAAAGGATTACGATATCAAACCGAACGGCGAAAACCGCGCACGTAAATTTATCGGCTTCGATCGGAAGCGTCGGCCAGGCGGCGCGCGTACGGCTTAGCCACCGCCAATGGTACACGCAGAAGTTCAATTCAGCTCCGCTCCAGCCGACGCTCCCAGTGGAAAAGGGCGGC
>DASSBY010000162.1:0-7111 GCA_035698285.1 Fimbriimonadales bacterium
GTGAGCAGCATCCCCGCGAAGAAAATGACAAGGGGCAGCAGCGTAATAAGGATCGCAAAAACAGAAAGCGCCGATATATGCAAGCCGCCCTCGAACATCGTCCTTGTCATGGGTATGTCCAGGACTCCTAGAATCACAACGCCAAGGAGCGCGGAGCAGCAGCTGACAAGGCTCAGCGTCGCGAGTGAAATAAACTTGCCAAAACCAATTGCGCGCCGCGAGACCGGCGAAACCAGAAGCGTTTCGAGCGTGCCTCTTTCCTTTTCCCCTGCGACGAGGTCGCTCACGATAGAAAAACCGCCGTAAAAGGCCCAGATCACGATCAAATAGGGAAGAAATCCGACGAGAACTGCGCCGGCAAACGGCTTGCCGGTATCGGCGGCCTTCTCGTCTATTTCGTAGGCTTCGAAGGCTTTGGGATCGAGATGAGCTTCTTTTATTCTGGCCGTGCGCTCTATGTCGAGCTGCATTCCGAGGACGGCGTGGATGGCTTCCCTCGTGATTTTGCTGGTGGCTTCGTTGTCGTCATAAAAGACCGTAAATGCCGGCGATTTGTGCGCCTTGTATTTCTCCAAAAACCCTTTGGGAAAATCCAAGACGAGATTGGCATCGCCTTTCTTTAGATGAAGCCCGACATCCTCTCCGTCTTTGAGTTCGGCAATCTTAAAGCGGTCCGTTTTTTTGAGGAGCGAGAGGACCGGTTCTCCCTCCGAACTGTTGATGACCAGCAGCTTGTGCTGCTTGGTCTCGCTCATGGATTGGAACAAAAAACCGAACAGGAAGATCATCAGGACTTCCAGCATCAGGGGGCCGATCACGGCCGTATAAAAGACACGCTTGTCTCGCGTAAATTCCCTGATCTCTTTGCGATAGACGTCGACCCATCCTCTCATCGCGCAAGCACCGGCGTTTCCTCGACAAGCGACAAAAAGACTTTCTCGAGCCGTTCTTCTCCGGTGAGGCGCTTGAGATCTTCGAAAGTTCCGATGGCGGCCACCTTGCCGGCGTGTAGGACGCAGATCCGGTCGCACAGGCTCTCCGCCTCGCTCATGATATGCGTGCAAAAAACGACCGTTTTGCCGGATTGCTTGCGCTCTTCGATAAACTCCATGATCGTCCTGCTGGCCAGAACGTCCAGACCGGCGGTCGGCTCGTCGAAGAACAGCACCGGCGGATCATGGAGGATCGTTCGCGCTAAGCTGACCCGCTGCTTTTGTCCCGTCGAAAGCTTGTCGCAGAGGCGGTCCTGAAACTCGGTTATTTGCAGCATTTCGATGACTTCATCAACTCTTCGCTCCAAATCCTTGCCGCGAAGTCCGTAGAGCCGGCCCATGTAGGTGATCATCTCTCTTGGGGTCAGCCGAGTGTAGAGTGCCGTCGTCGTGGACATGAACCCGATGCTTTGGCGCACTTTTTCGGGCTCATGGACGATATCGTGACCGGCGATGGTAGCGGTGCCGGATGTAGGCGAAATGACCGTACTTAGAAGGCGCATCAAGGTCGTCTTTCCGGCGCCGTTTGCGCCCAAAAGCCCGAAAATCTCCCCGGGACAGCACTCGAAAGAGACACCGTCCACGGCGCGAACGACGCCGCGTTTCGCGTCCTGGAAATGCTTTACGATGTCTGAAACGACAATCATGAGCCACAGGCTACCCTTGACCGGGACCCTGTGTAAATGGAAAACTTAACTATGGTGGACGAAACCGCAGCGCACGAACTTCTCCTGGTTGTGGATTTCGGCGGCCAATACACGCAGCTGATCGCCAGAAAAGTCCGCGAGCTGTCCGTTTTCTCTCGGATCCTACCGTGGAATTCACCCAAACTGCTCGAAGAGTGGCGTCGAGCGAAGGCGATCATCCTCAGCGGCGGCCCCAAAAGCGTCCTCGAAGACGGAAGCCCCGGGCTCGACATCGAGATAGCTGCGGAAGGGAAGCCGGTTCTGGGAATTTGCTATGGGCAGCAGCTTCTGGCCAAAAACCTCGGCGGACGGGTGGCGGCGGTCGACCGCCGCGAATATGGCAGCCAAAGTCTCGAACCCATACCCGGCGCGGCGCTGCTTTGCAAACCGGGCCGCGTTTGGATGAGCCACGGCGATTCGGTCGAGGCGCTTCCGCCAGGATTCACCAATGCGGCGAGCACGGCCACGTGTGCGGTCGCGGCAATGCAGAACCTCGATGCCAAGATTTTCGGCGTGCAATTTCATCCTGAAGTCAGCCATACCGAAGATGGAAAGGAGATTCTCAGGCGGTTTCTTTTCGAACAGGCAGGATTTCGCGGAGACTGGACGGCGGCAAACTTCATCGACGAAGCCATCGAAGCGATCCGCGAGCAGGTCGGAGAGCGGGGAAGAGTTCTATGCGCGGTTTCGGGAGGCGTCGACAGCACCGTCGCCGCCGCGCTCATCGCGAAGGCAATCGGCGACGACCTCGTTTGCGTCTTCGTAAACCACGGCCTGATGCGTAAGGGCGAGGCGGAAGAAGTAGCGCAAACTTTTAGAACCTACGTCCCGGCGGAGTTCGTCCCTATCGACGCGTCCGAAGAGTTCTTCGCCGCGCTCGAAGGCATCACCGATCCGGAAAAGAAGCGCCGCCGTATCGGGGCCGAATTCGTTCGCGTCTTCGAGCGCCACGCCACCGAGATCGGCGAATGCGAATTCCTCGCGCAGGGCACGCTCTATCCCGACGTCATCGAAAGCGGCTCCGACACCGCCGAGACGATCAAGACGCACCACAACGTGGGCGGCCTGCCTGAGTGGATGCAGATGGAGCTCGTCGAGCCGCTACGGCAGCTTTTCAAAGACGAGGTCCGCGCCGTCGGAAGGCAGCTCGGACTGCCGCCTGAAGCCGTCGACCGCGAGCCTTTTCCGGGGCCGGGCCTCGCCGTCCGGATTTTGGGAGAAATCACTCCCGAGCGCGTCGCCATCGTCCAGGAAGCTGACTACATCTTTCGAGAGGAGCTCAAGCGGGCCGGCGCGAACGAGGGCATTTGGCAGAGTTATGCGGCTCTGCTCGATGTCCGCAGCGTGGGCGTCATGGGCGACAGCCGAACCTACATGGACGCGATCGTCTTGCGCGCGGTAACCAGCGAGGATGCGATGACCGCCCGCGCCGCCGACATTCCGTTTCCGCTCCTCGAACGCATCGCGAGCCGCATCGTGAACGAAGTCCCGGGCGTCAACCGCGTGGTCTACGACCTAACGAGCAAGCCCCCTGCGACCATCGAGTGGGAGTAAGCCTCAGAAGGTTACGCGCCACGCCGTACCGTCCGAGCCAAGCACGACCCAGAACCTTCCGTTTGCGCTGGCGCCGATAACCCTGTAGGGGCAGAAAGGCCGCCATTCGTCATGTTCATCCAGCTTTAGCGTGGCGTTCTCGGTGGTTGCGTAAACGTCGCCGCGCCAGAGAAAGTCGGCACTCAGCTCGCCGGCCGAACCGATACGACTGAACTCGCTCGAACCGACTGCCGACGAAGAAACTTCGCCTTGGCTGTTGCGCGAGCCGAGGATCGCCCCGGAAGACGGATCGTACGCCTCGACGACCATGCCGGTCGGCGTCGTGCCGACGACGCGCCGTTCCAAACTCCCTTGGCCGATGAACTTCATGATTTGCCCGGATCCGTCCGGCGATATCACTCTTACGTACCATACTGGCTCGCCGTCATCCCAGATCGCGGCTACGCACTTAGGCTGTTGGCCCGCGAGGTTTGCCGTCTCATAGTCAACATTGGGCCGTTCCGTTCGCGAAAGGAGATTGACCACAGTAAGCCTAAGAGAGCCGTCGTCCAGAACACTCGTTAGCAGCGCAACGTCTCCCAATGGCGCACAGGCCATCTGCGAGGACTCGCGGCGCAGGCCGATGCGCATTGGCAAATGAGGATGCGCGGCCTGGCTGGTAGTAAGCGAATAAGGCTCGCCGTTTTCCAAGCGAGCGAAGAACACGTCCTCGCCTCCGACAAAACCTCCTCGGCGGAACAACGGTGCGCGATGAATGCCGCCGCTGCCGCCGAGAGCCATCTCCCCATCGTCCGAAACTAGGAAAATGGGATTGCGAATAAGGCCCGGATACTGAGGCATGAACTCGTCGCTTGTAACCCGGCTATTTGTGACCGCGACGGCGCCGGTCGCTCCGGGGATCGAAACCTGCATCAGTGCTACCGCCGCGAATATGGTGATCATGTTGGTTTCCTCCTAAGGTTGGATGTTAAGGCTTATTTTTGAAAGAAAAAGCATAAACGGCATCGTGGCAGCACCGCCGTTCGACAAGCGGATAATGAGGGTTTTCGGTTCCGATTGTGTGACTGTAAGAGCGCCGTCCTGCGTCAAGTTAATGATGTTGAGGTTTTGATCAGAGCCGTCGGGGTTCGACCACGATATTGGGGGTACTCCGCGATCGGGTCGGTCGACCCACGCGGAAATTGACGCCGCGCCGAAATAAGGAGTTGGAGTGGGCGTGACATTGGTATGCAGAGCCAAGATGTACGCGAACAGCGTTCCTGATGAAGCGTTCTGGCAAGTTATCACGACGGTGTAGGAAAGATCAACGCCATATTCTCCACGGTTATCCGACCCAAACTCATCCGATAATTGCTTGGCAAATTTGGCCTGTTCTACGCCATCTTTCTTGCAACATAATGTTTGATGGTATGTCGATCCTTCATTAGGCGTGATATCAAAAGTACCACAGACGACGTCAATAGCGGAATATGGCCACCAGCCTCGGGGATGGAACGGAACTACGTCCCTTGGGAGCACTTCGTCCCCCCAGCTGCCCGGCACGCCAGTTCCAGTGCCCACGCCTGTCCTAAACTTCAGGCTGCAAATCGCGCTCGCGGCTATGTCAAATTCCAAGACGACCCCGAGCACCTTCCCGGCGGCAACGGTGTATGATCGTAAAATTGTTTCGTTCGTGCCAATCGTTGTCCCAGTACCATCCGGATCCAATGCGCCGTACAATTGCGCCTCCGCCAAACAAATTCCTTGCTCAAAGATTCCGGAGTTTGGCGGGGGAGTCGCTTGCCTCTTGACATTGCTAATAGTGGCGGAACCCGAATCGACACTTACCACGACCGAGACGTGTACATCTCCACCAGAATCGTTCAAATGCCATAAGTACAGCCTAATTCGCTGCTGAGTGGTCGAAACCGGGATTACACATTTGTAAAGTGTGCCTGGGAGCATTGCCGAAGTGATCTTTTCAGGCGAATTGCTGAGGATCAGATACGGCGAGACGGTGTTCGAAGCGCTTGCCGGATCGCTAGGAGCGTATTCAAAAGGCAGATGACCTTTGGCATACTCGTCCTGGTTGCAACTCATGCAAACACAGTACCACAGCTTGCTCGCGTGATTTTGAAGCTAATCGGCCGCTCAAGAGGGCCAATAAATTGAAGTATCGGGCTTCAGCGTCACCCATTGGGCTATTGCCGTGGAGGTATTGAGCCTCGGCGTTGGGCGACGGAGCTTCGGATTTGCGTTGCGAAGGGTAATATTCAGGAGCCGAGCATAACCGCCTCGGACGACGCTTTCGACTTCTTTCAAGACCAATACATGACTTATCCTAATGCCAACCTCATTCCGGTGGAACGAACGGCCGTCAATACGAATGTGACGACAGCGAACATGCAGGAAGCGGGATGGCATATCGACGTCGTGTCGGCCCTGATCCCCGGCTAGGGCTGCCAGCTTCTTAGTGGACGTCGAGCCGTTTCTTGCTGAAGAAGAGATTGCGGCGCGCCTCGCCGAGCTTGCGGCGGAGATTCGTGGCGCGTACGGCGATTCGCGCCCTCTGCTCGTCGGGATATTGAAGGGGTCGTTCGTGTTTCTTGCGGATTTGGGCCGTGAGCTAGGGCCGGAATATCCGGTGGACTTCATGGCCGTGGCGAGCTATGATGGAGCGTCTTCGAGCGGAGCACCGGAGATTCGGCTAGACCTTCGCACCGAAATCCGAGGCCGCGACGTCTTAATCGTCGAGGACATCGTGGACTCCGGCAACACGCTGCGCTATCTGCTCCAGGCGTTGCGCGAGAGAGAGCCTCGGAGCATTCGTGTAGTGACCTTGCTCTTCAAACCCGCATCATTCCAAGGGTCCGAACGGCCAGCTTTCATCGGCTTCGAGATTCCACCCGACTTCGTAGTCGGCTATGGGATGGACCTGGATGAGAAGTGGCGGAACCTAAAGCACATAGGAAAGCTGATACAAAACAAGACAGATTCGTGATATACTTTGGATGTTGCGCGGGCACTCTGCGCACCCCCCATTCTCCAATTTTCACCCAAGGTGTGACTTATGCATTTTCGCAAACCCTCCGGCGGCGATTCCAACAACGCGTCAAGGCAACGTAACAAGCGGCGTGGCAATATCAACCGCCCCCGCGAGCACGTGCTGACGCAAGAGGACCTCGACCTCCTGCCGGCAACAGATTACAAACACTTCGACTCCATGACCGACGTCGCTCTGGCCAAAGAGGCGAAGAAATACAAAATAACCCTTAACGGAAGCGCGCGCTCCGACGTCGTCGAGGCCGTCATGATCGAGGCCAACCGCGAATTCGGCGCCGTTTATAAAGGGGGAGTCCTCGAGATACTGCCCGATGGCTGGGGTTTTCTGCGCCAGCGCAACTACACGCCTTCTCCCGATGACGTCTACGTGAGCCAATCCCAGATTCGGCGCTTCGGGTTACGCACCGGGGACACCGTCCTCGGTCAAGCGCGCGAACCCAAAGAAGGCGAGAAGTATTACGGGATCCTCCGCGTCGAGGCCGTAAACGGGCATCCCGTGGAATCCGAAGTTATCGCCAAGAGGCCGGAATTCGACAAGCTGACCCCGGTCTTTCCGGACGAGCGCATTCGAATGGAGACAACTCCAACCGCTATCGCTGCGCGCATAATCGACATGATCTGCCCGATTGGCAAGGGCCAGCGCGGACTTATCGTTTCGCCGCCGAAATCCGGAAAAACGACGCTCCTTAAGACCATCGCCAATAGCGTGGAGGCGAATCATCCGGAAGTCAAGCTGATGGTGCTTCTGGTCGACGAGCGGCCCGAGGAAGTCACCGACATGCGGCGCTCCGTGCGCGGCCAGGTTATAAGCAGCACGTTCGACGAGCCGCCCGAGAA
>DASSBY010000163.1:0-6012 GCA_035698285.1 Fimbriimonadales bacterium
GTCGACGGATGGCCGCTCGAGGGTGACCCAGGCCCGGGAAACGGCCGGAACCGCCACGTGGTCAATTGGGTGTATGGTGAGCGTGATCGTCTGCGCCATGAAGTGGATGATGGTAATCCGCGCCATCTTGGCAATTTCTTAATGGTGACGCTGGACGGCCACGTCACGAACCGGCCGCGCGGCCGCGCTGCCGACGGCACATTTCGCGGAGGGACGCTCGACATCGAATGGCTCCTCCAGCCGGGGGAGTGATGCCGGCTTCGCTTAGCGCTCGGCAGGCAGGCGGAGGAAGGATTCGATGAAGGCGTCGATGTCGCCGTCGAGAACGGCCTGGACGTTGCCGGTTTCGTGGTTCGTCCGCAGGTCCTTGACGATCGTGTACGGCTGGAGGACGTAGGAGCGGATTTGGTGGCCCCACTCGGCGGGCGTCGCGTCGCCCCGCAGCTGGCGCATGCGCTCGTCGCTCTTCGTGCGCTCGAGTTCGGCGACTCGCGAGGCCAAAATCGCCATCGCGGTGGCGCGGTTTTTGTGCTGGCTGCGCTCGCTTTGGCACGTGACGACGAGGCCCGTCGGCAGATGCGTGATGCGCACCGCGGATTCGGTCTTGTTGACGTGCTGCCCGCCGGCTCCGCCCGCTCGGTACGTTTCGATTTTGAGGTCTTCGGGCGCGATGTCGATCTCCGATTCAGAAACTTCGGGGACGACGTCGACGATCGCGAAACTCGTATGCCGCCTACCCGCCGCGTCGAACGGGCTTATCCTGACGAGGCGATGCACGCCGTGCTCCGACCGCAGCCGGCCGTACGCGAATTGACCGCGCACAGCGAAGGTGATGCCGCGATAGCCGGTCACGTCTCCCGGCGAGAGGCTGAGCACTTCGAGCTCAAACGCGTGCCGCTCGGCCCATCGCGCAAGCATCCGAAACAGCATCTGGGCCCAGTCGCAGGCCTCCGTCCCGCCCGCGCCCGCGCCGATGTCGACGATGGCATTGTCTGCATCGTGCTCCCCGGAAAGAAGAGTCGTAATCTCGTAATCGTCGAGGTCGCGCAGAAGGGCCTCCGCCATCCGCTCGAGCTCGCCGGCGGTCTGCTCATCCGGCGTATCTTCAAGCATCGCGTCGAGCTCCTGCATGTCTTTGAAAGTCGCCGAGAGCTTGTCAAACGGCTCGACGCGCGCGCGAAGGACCGAAAGGCGGCGCATCGTCGCCTGGGCAGCGCGCGCGTTATTCCAAAAATCGGCCTGGGTGGATTCCGCTTCTAAACGGGCGATATTGTGGCGAACTGTATCGAGGTCAAAGATGACCTCGGATAGCGTCTAGGCGTGATTTCGCCTGAGACAGCGCGTCTTGGACAAGGGGGCTGGCCACGGGCCGAAATCATACCCGCTTGCGGTAACCTTCGCGGGATGGAAGGTTTGCTTTCAGGGAAGAAGGGCGTTGTCTTCGGTGTCGCGAACGACCGCAGCATCGCGTGGGCCATAGCCAAGCTCGCCGAAGAGCAGGG
The DNA here is from genome assembly GCA_035698285.1 of Fimbriimonadales bacterium. Taxonomy (GTDB): domain Bacteria; phylum Armatimonadota; class Fimbriimonadia; order Fimbriimonadales; family ATM1; genus JACDEQ01. The sequence continues at coordinate 1,503 of DASSBY010000163.1, forward strand.
CGCGCAAGTTGCCGTCGGAGTTCAGAACGAGCGGATGGCGAAATCCGCCGAAAAGCTGGTCGATGGCCGCCCGGGGATGCGTATTTTTCAGGCAGACCTCAACGACGATGCCGACCTCGCGCGGCTGCTCGGCGAACTGGAGGCGGCCTATGGGAAGGTGGATTTTATGGTTCATAGCGTTGCGTATGCTCTGCGCGAGGACCTGGCGGAACGCTTTATCCGGACGAGCCGCGAAGGGTTCAAGATCGCTCTCGAAACCTCCGCATACTCGTTCGTCGCCGCAGCCGCCGCGCTCGAACCGATTCTCAACGATGACGCGAGCCTGATCACGATGACCTACCTCGGCAGCCAGCGCGTTCTGCCGGGCTATAACGTTATGGGCGTGGCGAAGGCCGCTCTGGAGGCGTCGATGCGCTATCTGGCTCACGATCTCGGTGAGCGCGGCATCAGGGTCAACGCCGTTTCACCGGGGCCGATCAATACCGTCGCCGCCAGAGGCATCAAGGGCTTCAGCTCTATTCTCGGGGTCGTCGGCGAGCGCGCTCCGCTGAAACGCCCTGCCGAGCAGGAGCAGGTCGCGTCGACGTCGCTGTATTTGCTCAGCGACCTTTCCGCGGGCGTTACGGGGCAGACATTGTACGTCGACGGCGGCTACAGCGCAATGGGCCTTTGAGGCGCATTCTTTGCGTCGCGAATTGGTCCGAGGGGCGCGACGCTGAGACGCTTTCGGCAATGCGGGGGGCCCTTCGGATCGGCGGTGCGACCGTTCATTACGATGGAAGCGATCCCGACCACAACCGTATGGTGACGGCGTTTTCGGGCGAGCAGGCACGAGTTCGCGACACGCTGTTCGCTGTGGCGGACGTTGCTTTCGACAGGATCGACATGCGAAGTCACGAAGGAGTTCACCCGCGGATCGGTGCGCTGGACGTGTGCCCGTTCATTTCGCTCGAATCCGGCGACGACGCGGAGTTTGTTTTGGAGGTCGCTGCGGACTTGGCAAGCACCTACGACCTTCCAACGTTTTTGTATGAGAAGAGCGAAACGGGCAAGCATGCTGCCGACCTGCCGTCGCTACGCAAGGGGCAGTACGAGGGACTCGTCGGACGTCCACTCGACCCGGACTTCGGTCCGAAAGTTTACAATCCGAAACTTGGCGCGGCGGTCGTCGGCCTACGAGATTGGCTTATCGCCATGAACGTGAACTTCTCGAGCGCTCCTCTTTCGCAAGTGCGCCAGTTCGCTTTGGAGATACGCAGACTGAGGGATGGAGGCGACCCACGATTCACAGGAATTCGCGCGCTTGGGCTGCCTCTTGCGAGCCGGCATATAACCCAGGTTTCGTTGAACCTGACGAAGCCGGATGTTACGTCGCCGGATGCCATCGTTGCTTGGCTCGAAGATCGGGCGGGCCATGGTGAGCCGGAGCTGATCGGCGTCATCCGCGCTCGCGACTTGGCGAACGCAGTGAGGATGCCTTGGACGGCGGGCCAAGTGATCCCGTAGCGGTACACTATAGGCAATGGCGACGAAGTGGAAGCCCGGTGACAGGGTTCAGGTTGTGGATCGGGAGCCGACTCGGGACGACCGCCGCACGAACTCTTATTTCAGGCATTTTTCCGGGCTGACAGGCACCATCACCAGCGTTTACAATGTCGACGAGGTCGCTGTGAAGATCGACCCGGAAGCATTTAGCGATGTCCTTGCTTCCGCGCACAAAGCTGCCGTTACGCGAATGCGGGCGAAGTTTCTCGACAGCCTTGGAGAGGAGCAAAAGCGGAAACTGTCCAAAGATGAGCGCCGCTTCGATGCCAACTACGTGCTTCTGCTGCATTCCGACGATCTGAAGAAAGGGCCCCCGGCGCCGAAGAAGGTCGCAGTCGACGAGGAGGAGGACTTGGAATCTTTCGAGCCTACGTCCGTTGCAGAAGACGCGGTTTATGACGATCCAGCAGTGACTTCCACGAGAAAGACGCTGGCAGAAATCGAAGCCGCCGAGCAAGCGGAACTCGACCGCCGGAACGGCTAGTTGGCTGGCGAACTCGACGCCGCACTTGACGCCGCCGTGGAGGCCGGCGACCTTGCACTCAAATATTTTCGCGCAGGCGTCGGCGTAGAGCGAAAAGCAGACGAATCGCCGGTAACGCGGGCCGATCGTGAGGGCGAGAGCCTCATCCGCGAACGCCTCTCTGCCGCCTTTCCAAGCTACGGAATCCTCGGTGAAGAGTTTGGTGAGACGGCCGGCGACGGTGAGACGCGGTGGATCATCGATCCGATCGACGGAACCAAGTCCTTCGTTTACGGCGTGCCCTTATTTGCCGTGCTCATCGGCCTCGAACGCGGAGGAAAGGCTGTTCTGGGCGTGGCCAGCTTCCCAGCGCTAGGCGAGATGCTTTGGGCGGAATCCGGCGCGGGAGCGTTTTGCAACGGCGAGCCGATTCATGTCGGCAATACCGCGGAATTGAAGGACGCTTTGCTCGTTTGCGGTAGCCCCGGCTCTTTTGCCGCTCGCGGTTCGTCGCGAGCGTTTCTTTCGATCGCGTCCAAGGCTTACGCGACGAGGACATGGGGCGACGCCTATGGCCATTGCATGGTCGCTCGCGGCAAGGCGGATGTTATGGTCGACCCGCGCGTAAGCGTTTGGGATACTTGCGCGCTCGCGCCGATCGTAACGGAAGCGGGAGGCGTTTTCACCGATTGGAAGGGCCGGTCGGGCCACGATTTCGGAGAGCAGCTCTCGTCCAACCGACTTCTCCTTCCGCAGGTTTTGAGTCTGCTGGAAGTATCATAAGGGGGTTGCTGCATCAAATCGGAGGGGAATTGCGTGAAACCGGCATTCGATCCAATTCAAGATTTCGAGTTTGCGCTTTGCCTCACGCCTGGCCTCGGCGGATCTACGATCTCGAAAATCATCACGCGCAATGCCATTACCGGGCTTTCACCGCAGGATTTCTTTCGGCTTCGTCCCGAAGCGCTCGTCGAGGAGTACGGCCTTAGCGAGCGTTCGGCAGAAGCGCTTTCTACTGGTGATGTGCTTCGGAGTCAAGTTGCCGACCTAAAGAGAAGGATTGGCGACAAGCCGGTTTCCATCGTTACCTGCGGGAGCCCGCTCTATCCTCGCAGAGTGGAAGAGTTTTGCAAAAACCCTCCGGGCTTACTCGTTCTCTACGGCAACCGAAAGGTTCTTCAAACCGGAACATTTGCCGCTCTTGCAAGCCGCGGCGCGGACTCCGCAGATCTCGAAACGATCGAGAGGACCGTTGAGAAGGGCATTCTCGAAGGGAAGAATCTTGTTACGGGGACAAACACACCGACCTACCAGCGCGCGGCGGTCGTTCCTCTGCGATGGGGCTCGCCTCGCATACTTCCGTTGGACCGTGGCATTTTTCACGTTTTCGGCGAATCCCTCGAGGAGGAGGCTTTCCCTGCTGCCAGGCTTTGGCGTCATCGGTTTGATCCGCTCACCGATCTCGCGATAGGCCCTTTTCGGCCCGACGACGACTTCGCTCCAGGACACAACAAGACGCGCGATGAGTTGGTGTTCGCGCTATCGGACGAGCTTCACATCGTCCGCCAAACCAAGGGTGGGAACATGGAGCAGCTTTCGCTGCGGGCGGAGAAGCTCGGACGCAAAGTTGTAAGGCTATAGAAGGCCACGCGCGCGTTGGAATATCGCGTCCAGCATCGGTTCGGTCAGCTTGCCCGTGAACGTGTTTTGTTGGCTCGGATGATAGCTGGCTATGACGATACGGCCATCCGAGCGCAAAGACTCCACGCCGTGCCCGAACTTTGGAAGGCGAGGCGCACCGATGATCCTCCCTACGCGATTCCAAGACATTCCGCCGAGGCAGACCAAGACCCGCCACGGCGTCTCGTCGATCGACTCAATAAGGAATGGTGAGCAATTGTCGATTTCTTCAGGGGTGGGCTTGTTGTCCGGCGGCGCGCAGTGGCAGATTGCCGTTATGAGGCAACCATCGAGCGTGAGTCCGTCGTCTGCGGATGAACATTCAGCCTGATTGGCAAAGCCGGAGCGATGAAGAGCGCGAAAGAGCCATTCGCCGCTTCGGTCACCGGTGAACATGCGGCCTGTCCGGTTCGCTCCGTGTGCCGCGGGCGCAAGGCCCACGATGAGAAGCCTCGCCTTGGGGTCGCCAAAATTGGGAACGGGCCGCCCGAAATAGGTGTCCTTACTGAAGGAAGCGCGCTTAACGGACGCTACGTGGAGGCAGTGTTCTCGGAGGCGTGGGCAAGCTTCGCAAGCGACGATCCGCCCATCGAGAGCAGGCCCTGGAAGCGGGCTCAAAGGTATACTAGTAGATTGCACGAGACCCGGCCCGTCCGTCTTTTTAGCTCCCGAATTTTGCAACATGGGTATTGATACACTATTTAGAAAATGGTTCGATAAAAGCGAGGATGAAGTCAAGCGCTACATGCCTCTCGTCGAACAGACGAACTCCTTCGAGCCGGAGTACGAAAAGCTTAGCAACGAGCAGATAGCCGCCAAGAC
>DASSBY010000164.1:0-6280 GCA_035698285.1 Fimbriimonadales bacterium
CAGTGGCGATCAACACCATGGGCTCGCAAAAACGAATGGCTACGGCACTTGGGGTGGATAGCGTCGAGCAAATCGCTGCAGAGCTTTCTGAACTGCTAAAAGCAGTTCCTGCAGGTTCGATTGTCGAGAAAATCAAGATGATTCCCAGGCTGGCCCGCTTCGCAAAAGCGGCTCCTAAGCAAGTTAGTTCGGGAATATGCCAGGAAATCGAGCTTCGCGGAAAAGATGTAAACCTCGATCTATTGCCAGTTTTAACGTGTTGGCCAGAAGATGCCGGCCCCTTCATAACGATGCCGATGGTTTTTACGCACGATCCCGCGACAGGAAAGCGCAATGTGGGGATGTATCGAATGCAGGTTTTTGACCGCAACACTACCGGCATGCATTGGCAGATGCACAAAGTTGGCGCGGACCACATGGCGACTGCGGCGATGAAGGATCAGCGCATCGAAGCAGCAGTTGCCCTAGGCGGCGATCCGGCGTTAATCTTTTCGGCCATTTGCCCCTTGCCGCCCGGAGTCGACGAAATGTTTTTCGCCGGCTTACTGCGCAGAGAATCTGTGCGAATGGTGCGGGCCAAGACCGTGGACCTACTGGTTCCGGCAGATGCGGAGATCGTCTTAGAAGGCTGGGTGGATCCTGCGGAGCGCAGGATCGAAGGCCCGTTCGGCGACCACACTGGATATTATTCGCCCGCGGAAGAATTTCCGGTTTTTCATGTCGAATGCATGACGATGCGAAATCGGCCCGTATATCCGGCCACGATCGTCGGGATACCGCCGATGGAGGACGGATATATGGGCAAGGCTGTCGAGCGAATTTTTCTGCCACTGATCCAACTCACCGTTCCCGAGATCTTGGATATCAACCTTCCAATCGAAGCCTGTTTCCACAATGTGGCGTTCGTAAGAATCAAGAAGAAATATCCGGGGCATGCTTTCAAGGTTATGAATGCGATTTGGGGGCTTGGCGGGCTGATGTTCACGAAGTTTATTTTCGTTTTTGAAGAGGACGTGGACGTTCAGGATATCGGCGATGTACTTTTCCGTATAGGAGCGAACTGTGATCCCGCTCGGGACTCGCTCATTTCAAAGGGCCCGATCGACCAACTCGACCATGCCGTGAGTTTGGAAGGCTTCGGCGGGAAAATCGGGTTCGACTGCACGCATAAATGGCCCGGGGAAGATTATCCCCGAAAGTGGCCGAACCTTATCGTCATGTCGCCGGACGTCAAGGCGAAGATCGATTCGGTGTGGCCCAAGCTCGGCATTTAAGCACGCTCGTATGCGCTGACGACCGTTTCGGTTTCGCCGAACATATGCATCGCGCCCGATTTCATCCAGACCGCGCGATCGGCAGTTTTGCGAACTGCGCTCATGTCGTGCGAAACGAATAGGATCGCGCCGCCGTCTTCGCGGAATTTCGCAATGCGCGCGAGGCATTTCCTTTGAAAATCGAGATCGCCTACGGCAAGCGCCTCATCGACGAGCAGCACTTTGGCATCGACGTGCGTCGCGACGCTGAACCCAAGCCGAAGGAGCATTCCGCTGGAATAGGTCCTGACAGGAGCGTCGATATAATCGCCGATTTCGCTGAAGGCGACGATTTCCGGCATCCTCTCCGCAATTTCCTTGCGGGACAGGCCGAGGACGACGCCATTGAAGAAGACGTTCTCATATCCGGTCAGGTCCGGATGAAACCCGGCGCCCAGCTCGAGAAGCGGTGCAACTCGGCCGCCCAAGGAAAATGTGCCGCTGGTCGGCTTGTAAACTCGCGCCAGGATACTTAGCAGCGTGCTTTTGCCGGCGCCGTTTTTTCCGATAACGCCGACGCATTCGCCCGCGGCGACGCTAAAATTGATATTTTTTAGCGCGTCAACCACCTCGCGGTGGGGCCGCCGCCACCAGAGCATGATGCCCTTCAGGGAACTGTAGTTCATGTGCGCAAGCAGGAACTTCTTGCTCAGGTTCGTGATCTCGATCATGGCCGCTCCACAAACTCCCATTTCTTGCGGTTGAAAATCCAATAGCCAAAAATCAACGTCCCGAGGCAAACGCATGCGGCTACGCCAACGAGGCCCCAGTCTAAGGGCAGATACTCGTAAGTGTGGGTGCCGCTTGGGCCGGCCATGGCGACTTGCTGCGGGTCGAGCATGACTTTTCTGTATCCGGTCATGAGAAGCGCTACAGGGTTTAGGAGGTAGATTGTGTAGATTGGCCCTCGCCAACGGTCGTCGATTCCGCCGGCATAGTACACTTGTTCGGCGAAATACACTATCGGCGCCAAAAAGAAGAGGAGATACAAGCCCACGCTCACGATATATTTGACATCTTCAAAAAAGGTATTTAGCGCCGAGATTATCAGGGCCAACCCCAATGTTAGCGCAAGCTGCATCAAGACAAAAATTGGCAGAAGAAATACGGTAGCCCTGAAAGGATTGTCGCCGGGATTTAGCAGCCATATTACGAGGAGATAAACGAAAAACACAAGCATCGCCAAGAGGAAATGGACAAAATTGGCGAGGACGCTCCCGATGGGAAGAATTTCTCTCGGGAAGTAGATTTTTTTGAGCAGCGTTATCTGGGCGATGATGCACTGCGCTGAGTCCATCAGGGCCAGCTGGAAAAACATGTAGGGAAGATAGGCGGCGAGAATGTACGCGCTGTAGTTTTTAACCTGTTGGCCCATGACGTATTTGAAAACAAGCGTCATAACGAGGACCGTAATCAGGGGGTTCAAGATGGACCAAAAGAAGCCCAGATAGGAGTTCTTGTACCGAATGCGCAGCTCCCGCAGGACAACGGTCCATAGCAACTCGCGATACCGCCATAGCTCCGCCAGCTCTGCCCTCATAGTCAGAAAGTGTAACCCGTTCGGTAGAATCCCTGCAGGATGGCTATAGCGACGCCCAGCGTTACGTTCGACGAAATCGCCCGGAAGGTGCTTGCGGATGAGCGAATTTCCCCTGAAGAGGCCCTCGCGCTGTTTAGGCATCATGACCTGAACGAACTGGCAGCCCTTGCCAACCATCGGCGGCGGGCCAAAGTGCCTGGCAACGTGATTACCTATATCATCGGGCGAATCCTCAACTACACGAACGTTTGCTGGGTTCGATGCAAGTTTTGCGCTTTTTATCGTCCGCCAGGCGACGGCGAGGGGTATTTGCTTTCAGATGATGAGATTCTCGCTAAGGTGGGTGACACCGTCGAGAAGGGCGGTGTGGAGATTCTGTTCCAGGGTGGGCTCAATCCGAAGCTGAAGATCGACTACTACGAGAGCATCTTCCGGAAGATTCTGGACGCCTATCCGCAGGTGATTCTGCATGCCCTGAGTCCTGCCGAGATCATCTATATCGCGCATATCAGCAAGCTGACGCTGCGCGATTGCCTCATCCGGCTGAAGGAAGCGGGGTTGCATTCGATACCCGGCGCGGGCGGAGAGATTCTGGTCGATCGCGTTCGTAAGATCATCGCGCCTTATAAGGACACGACGGACGAATGGCTGGCGTGCATGAGGACGGCCTCCTCGCTCGGCATCAGGAGCACTGCCAGCATGATGTTTGGCCACGTGGAGACGATTGAGGATCGCGTCGAGCATCTTACAAGGATTAGAGACTTACAGGACGAATGCTCGCCGTTTCGGGCTTTCATAACGTGGAGCTTTCAGCCCGAGGAGACCGACCTTATAATCGAGCGGAAGGCTTCCGGCTACGACTACCTCAGGACGCTGGCGGTGTCGCGGATTTTCCTCGACAACGTGGAGAACTTCCAGCTCTCGATTCTTACGCAAGGACCCAAGATAGCGCAGATCGGCCTCGGTTTCGGAGCGAATGATTTTGGGTCGGTAATGATCGAAGAGAACGTCGTTTCGGCTGCCGGAAACAAGTTCATTCTCGACGCCTCGGAGTTTGAGCGGCTCATCGTCGGCGCTGGCTACGAGCCAAGGCGGAGGAACACAAGGTATGAGCTCATCGATTAATTCCTCGAACTAAAGTATAAATGACTGAAGCCGGAGACCCCGGCCAAGGAGACAACGAATGGACGTCCTTAACATGCTCAAAAGTCAATTTAGCCCCGCGCTGGTCGGCAAGATCGCGAACGCGATCGGCGTCGACGAGGGAACGGTGCAGAAGGCGCTCGGTGGAGCGATTCCGGCGCTCTTGGCTGGGTTCGTTGAAAAGGCCTCCAGCGCCGAGTTGGGTTCGGCGGAGACCGAGATGACCGCGCTGCCCGCGATGGGCGACGGAGAGGAGGCCATGAATGCGCTTTCCGATCCTGAGAAGGCAACGCAGGTGGCCTCGGTTGGAAGTGAAATGGTCGACGGGATCTTCGGCGACAAGTTGGATGGCGTTGCCGGTTGGCTCTCCCATCAGTTCGGCGTAGAGAAGTCTGCGGCCTTGGGGCTGCTTGCCACGCTCGCGCCGGTAGTTTTGGGGTTCGTCAAGCGGATTGCCGGCGGCGATCTAAACGGATTCTTGGCGGGGCTCGCGCCTGGGCTTGCGGGGATGCTTCCCGGCGGGCTCGGGTCTGCGCTTGGAGTTCCGGATGTACGCGTTCCTGCGGCGGAAGCGCCGATCCCCAGAGCGGCGGTGCCAGTCGACGAAACGGCTTCCTCCGGAGGCATTCCGGCGTGGATTTGGCTGATACCGGTGCTGATCATCGGCGGATGGGCGATTTGGAAGGCAACTCAATCGGGCGGATCGGGACCGGAGGAGACGCAGCCCACCGTTACGCAGCCGGCGGTTACTTCTCCGGAGACCACGGCGCCTTCCGGCGAGATGCATAAGGATTTGCCCGGCGGCGTTTCGCTGGACTTTCCGGCAGGAAGCGTCGAGGATGACCTTATCGCATTTATCGAAGACCCGAGCCGGCAGGTGGACAAAGACACTTGGTTCACTTTCGACCGCTTGGAATTCGACACCGGCAAGGCGACGATTCGGCCCGAGTCTATGGAGCGGATCGATGCGATTGCAAAGATCATGGCCGCGTATCCGAATGTTCACCTTAAGATTGGCGGCTATACTGACAATACCGGCGATCCAGCAGCGAACATGAAACTCAGTCAAGACCGCGCAGAGGCTACAATGAGCGCGCTGGTGGACAAAGGCATCGCGGCGGACCGGCTCGAGGCGGAAGGATATGGCGAGCAGCATCCGAAGGCGAGCAACGACACCGATGAGGGGAGACAGCAGAACCGGCGCATAGACGTGCGCGTAACGCAAAAATAGACTTGCCCTTATGGGCTACCTTGGGAGGCTCCAGGCTGTGCAGGCGGGAGTCTCCTTTTGATTTTGAGGACTCAGGTAAGCTTTTCGCACTTTCGGCAGATCAGGGGAAGTCCGGTTTGATTCCGGCGCTGTGCCGCAGCGGTAATGCCAGTTTTTGGTGAGCCCGAATGCCTGCTCCGAATGAATTTTCGAGTCACCTGCGAGCATAGGTGCCCGGGGCATTAACCATCGATTTTGCTCCATTCCTTGCTCGTCGAGGCCCTACTAAAAGGAGCGCATCGATGAACAATTCCCGGCGTGGTTTCACGCTTATCGAACTCTTGGTCGTAATCGCGATTATCGCAATTCTGGCGGCCATTCTCTTTCCCGTTTTTGCGGCCGCCAAAGAATCGGCCAAGCGAACGGCCTGCTCGTCCAACGCCCAGCAAATCGGCAAAGCGTGGATCATGTATTGCGGCGCCTACGACGACACAGCGATGCGCGCACGCATCGCAATTTCGGACACGAAGTCGGTTTACTGGTGGGGAAGCTGGGACGGAATCAAGCTCCGACAGGATGAGGGGCTGCTCTACTCTTATCTGCGAAGCGGGCAAGTGCAGTCGTGCCCGTCGTTCGACTCACGGCTGCGTACGGCAGTGGGCTTAACGGGATATGGCTACAACTATGTTTACCTTAGCCCGTCCAGCTACGATCCGCCCGATTTTGTGGAAACGCCCATCCCGGTTAATCTGAGCCAGATGGCGACTCCTTCCGAGACCGTCCTGTTCGGCGACTGTGCTCGGATTAACAATTGGGACTATGAAACGCCCACTTTGGAGGGCAGCGCTTATCTCGATCCTCCTTCGAATGCGTTTCCCGGATTTCATGGAAGGCACTCGCGCATAATGGGCACGGTTCTCTGGTGCGACGGGCATGCCAAGGCGATGCGTCCGCAGATGCGAACCGATGATTTCGGCTATGGCTTTCACTCGGAGGACTTTAAGAAGGAGAACCTGGGCGAAATAGACCAAGACGGTGATTTTACGACGGACGAACTGTTTGATTTGAACTAAA
>DASSBY010000165.1:0-10054 GCA_035698285.1 Fimbriimonadales bacterium
CGAGCGTTCACCAATCTAGTTGAGTGCGTCATACCGTGACGCGACCTGATGTGCAACTTCATTGTTTTCACCTAATAACGTATTTCCGCAGAGTCGGCCGGGTTCTCTTGGACGCCGCGACCTTGGTACCAATAATTGTAATAGGCTTCCCCTAGCGGTTACCTCACCCATTAGACTGATTTTGGTGCCCAAAGTTCCGGTACTTATGCTTGAAGCTAAATTTGCTTGCTTTTGGCGCCGTCCGAAGCCGTCACATGATAGATTTTCGCAGTCTTCGAGGTCCGCTCGCGATAGGCCTCCGCAACCGCGAGCTTGAACGCTTGGAGTTCATGCAAAGCCACAAGCGCAACGCAGCAGCCGCCGAAACCGGCGCCGGTCATCCGCGCGCCCACGCACCCCGGAGAAGATGTCGCGCTCTCGACCATGCCGTCGATCTCGGCACAGCTAACCTCGAAGTCGTCGCGAAGGCTAGCTTGAGATTCTGCGCAGAGCCTGCCCATGGCTTTGCGATCGTCCTCCTCCAGCGCCTCGCGAAACTTGAGCACCCTGGCGTTCTCCGTGAACACATGCCGCGCCCGACGAAATTCGCTGTCCGGCATTCCACGCTCGCGCGCCTCTTCCAACTGAGCGGTGCTGGCTTTCCGCAATGAACTTACCCCGAGAAAGGCTGCGGCGCTGCGGCATTCGGCGACTCTGGTGTTGTATTCGCTATTCGCCAGAGATCGGCGCTTATCGGTATCCAACACCACGATGGCGAGCTGACTGGGTATCGGCACGGGCGTCGCTTCAAGCAAGGCTGTGTCGATAAACAAAGCCTTGTCCTCCTTGCCCAAAGCGCTCGCCATTTGGTCCATGATGCCGCACTGAACGCCGACGTACATGGTCTCGGCCCGCCAAGCAATTTGCGCCAATTGATCATTTCCTAGGCCATACCGTCCGAGCGTATTCCAAGCGCTTAGAAGACAAAGCTCGAGCGCGGCGCTGCTGCTGAGCCCGCTTCCCTTGGGAATGGTGGACCACACGACCCCCTCGATGGCGGGCGGATATGTTCCCACATGGTCGCGCAGGGCCTTACAGCAAGCGAGACCAAACTTGCCCCACCCATCCAATCTGGACTCGTCGCCCCCAAACGGCCTGGCCGCATTGGCCTGGGCGGAGAAAAGCCGGCTCTTTGAACCCCGCGCAATGCGGAACGCTCCCGAAGTGCCCCGATCGATGGCGGCAGGCAGAACCAGCCCCTGATTGTAGTCCGTGTGATCGCCAATCAGGTTTACCCGCCCGGGGGCAAAGGATAATGCCTCTTGTTTTCCGCCGACATGCAGACGCCAGTGGGTCCGAAGTCCCTCGGCGATGCGCTTAGTCGTGGCCCTGGTCTTCCTCTTCGGCAACCTCAGCCACGAGCGCTTCGGTCATCAGAAGAAGGCCCGCGATCGACGCGGCGTTCTCTATGCAGAGGCGGACCACTTTCGTCGGGTCTACAATTCCGGCCGCGGAAAGGTCGCGATACTCAAGGCTCGACGCATCGAAGCCGTTGCTGCCTTTCGTCATTTTCGTCTTGGCAACAACCACCCGGCCATCGACGCCGGCATTCTGGGCGATCAAACGAATCGGCGCTTCCAGGGCTTTTTCGACGATGCGAATTCCGACAGCTTCATCTGCATTTGCCGCGACCTTGCTCAGGGTCGAGGCGGCGCGAAGAAGCGCCACGCCCCCGCCAGGAACGACGCCTTCCTCCATTGCAGCCCGGGTTGCGCTCAGAGCGTCTTCCATCTTCGCCTTTCGTTCTTTCATGGCCGTTTCGGTCGGTGCCCCAACCTTGATAACCGCTACGCCGCCCGAGAGCTTCGCGATCCTCTCGGTTAGCTTCTCCCGGTCATATTTGCTGTCGGAGGTTTTGACCTGGGCTCGAAGCTGGTCAAGTCGCCCGGCGATCGCTTTCTTGTCTCCCCCGCCGCCGACGATGGTCGTGTGGTCTTTGGTAATAATGATTCGCGAGGATGTCCCAAGCATCGACACGTCGACGTTTTCCAATTTCATTCCCAAATCTTCTGTGATAGCTTGGCCCCCGGTCAGGATCGCTATATCTTCGAGCATGGCCTTGCGCCGCTCACCGAAACCGGGAGCCTTGATCGCCGCGCCCCGGAAGCCGCCGCGCAGCCGGTTCAGAACGAGCATCGCCAGCGATTCGCTCTCAACGTCTTCCGCGATGACGATAATCGGCCGCCCGGTTTGCACCAGCCGCTCCAAGAGCGGGAGGAAGTCGGCTACGGAGCTAATCTTCTTTTCGTGAAGCAGGATAATCGGGTCTTCATAGACAGCTTCCATTCGCGAAGCGTCGGTGATGAAGTAAGGGCTTATATAGCCCTTGTCGAATCGCATGCCTTCGACTTGCTCGACGGTGGTCTCCAAGCTCTTACCCTCTTCGACGGTCACGATCCCATCGAGTCCGAGCTCCGTCAGAACGGAGCCAACCATCTTGCCGACTTCGGCATCCTTTGAAGAAATCGTCGCGACCTGTATGGCGCCGGTCTCTCCCTTAAGTGATTCGCTTTGGCTCTTGAGCGCCGAAACAACGGCATCGACCGCCTTCGCGATTCCGCGGTTTACGGCAGTCGCGTTTACGCCGGAAGTAATCGAGCGGACGCCCTCTTCGAAGATGGCATGCGCGAGAACCACCGCTGTGGTCGTCCCGTCGCCAACCTCGTCGTTCGTCCTCGAACTGACTTCGCGAACGAGGACGGAGCCCGCGTTTTCAAACCGATCTTCGAGTTCGATATCTTTGGCGATTGTTACGCCGTCGTCGATGACTGTCGGATTACCGAACTTCTTTTGCAAAGCGACAGTGCGCCCTCGCGGCCCAAGAGTAACTCCGACGGCCTCGGTAAGTTTCGTAATCCCTTTGAGGATGGACGCGCGGGCGTCGTCGCCGAATTGGATATCCTTCGCGGCCATTTACTTTTTGCCTTTCTTGACGGGCGTCGCCGGTTTCGTGGCCGCGGCGCTCTTGGAGGATCCTTCGAGAACGGCAAGCACGTCCTCCTGGCGGAGAATAACGTAATCCTTTCCGGAAAGCTTGACTTCCGTTCCTGAATATTTGCCGTAGAGGACTGTCTCACCGACCTTTACACCAATTGTCGCGACCTTTCCGCTGTCTAGAAGTTTGCCCGGTCCGACGGCGAGGACGACGCCCCGCTGAGGCTTCTCTTGGGCGCTGTCGGGAAGAATAATGCCGGAGGCGGTTTTGGTTTCCGCTTCAGACGGCTCGACGACGATTCGATCGTTAAGTGGCTTTAATCCCATTGTAAATCCTGCGAGGCTTGGCCGCCCCAGGCGAATTATACCGCCGCAGCGGGAACCTGGAATCCTTTTCCGGTAGTATGGGATTCTGGGACAGGCCTATGAAGATTACATCCGCTCGCCTTTCGGTCGTCGCCGCCTCAGCGGCTTTGTTTTTTTCCGCAATCGTCGCAAGCGCTCAGGATCCGCAAACCCCTCCTGAAGGTCCGTCGCGTGGCGGCGGCCGCGCAGGCGGCCAGGGCCAGCGTGGTCCGCAGGGGCAGGGACCTCGGCCCTACGATGAAGTTGTCACCAAAGATGCCGTTTCGCAAGACGGCATGTTCAAGGTCGACAAAATCGGCGATAAACTCCTCTTTGAAATTCCGGAGGATTTGCTCGGCCGAGACCTATTTTGGTCCACGGAAATTGCCGAAGTTCCCACTGGAATGGGTTACGGCGGAACCGCGGTCGGCGACCGAGTCATTCGCTTTACCCGAAGAAATAATCGAATATACATGCACAACGTCGATTTTTCGATTCGTTCCGTTGGCGATTCGCATCTCGAGCAGGGCGTGCGCGCGGCCACGCTGAGTCCGATCATTATGTCGTTCGACATCGCCGCGGAAAGTCCGGACAAGGCCGCAGTAATCGACGTGACGCGGCTGTTCACGACTGACCCGCAGGATTTTGCGGTAAAGGGCCTAATCGGAGGAACCAACGTCGATGCGGACCGCTCCTATATCGACCGCGTGAAGGCGTTTCCCGACAATATCGAAACGCGCTCGATGTTGACGTTCGGCGTCGGCGGCGGAGGTGCCGCTCGCGGGCCGTTTGGCGGCGGCGGTCCTCGCAGCAATGCGAGTTCGGCAACCGTTCTCGTGCATTACAGCCTGGTGCTGCTGCCGGAAAAGCCCATGCGAGGAAGACTTTTCGATTCGCGCGTCGGCTTCTTCGCAGAAGGTTTTAGCGTTTATGGCGATCCCGCGAACAAAGTTACCGACAAGGCGTATATCACGCGCTATCAGTTAATCAAAAAAGATCCCAACGCCGCGGTATCCGAACCCGTCAAACCGATCGTCTATTACGTCTCGCGAGAAGTGCCCGAAAAATGGCGTAAATACATAAAAGAAGGCATCGAAGCGTGGCAGCCGGCCTTTGAACAAGCCGGTTTCAAAAATGCCATCATCGCAAAAGACGCTCCGACCGCCGAAGAAGACCCCGACTGGGATCCCGAAGACGCTCGCTATTCGGTCATTCGGTGGGCGCCGACGCCGACAGAAAATGCGCAAGGACCCAACGTCCACGACCCGCGCAGCGGCCAGATCATTTCGGCCCACGTCATCGTTTGGCATAATATTCTCAAGTTAATTCAAGACTGGTACTTTGTCCAGGCGAGCCCCATGGACCCGCGAGCGCACAAGATTCCGTTCTCCGATGACCTTATGGGTGAATTGGTTCGCTACGTCGTAACGCACGAAGTTGGCCACACTCTTGGCCTTCAGCACAATTTCAAAGGCAGCTCCTCCTATTCCGTCGCACAATTGCGGGATCCCGCATTCACCCGCGAAAATGGAACTGAGGCGTCTGTTATGGATTACGGCAGAATGAACTATGTCTCCCAGCCTGGCGACAATGCGAGGCTGATTCCCATAATCGGTCCTTATGACAAATTTGCCATCGAATGGGGATACAAACCGATCGCCGCGGGCAACCCCGAAGGCGAAAAGACCGAGCTGGACAAAATGGCTTCCAAGCAGGTGCTCGATCCCACTTTGCGCTTTGGCAATAGCGGCGGTGGCGATCCGTCGATCGAAACGGAAGACCTAAGCTCGGATCCCGTTGCCGCGACGACGCTTGGCCTAAAGAACATCGACCGCGTAATGGCACTGCTCGTTCCCGCAACGACCAAATTCGGGGAAGACTATTCCGATCTCGCCGACATGTACGGTGAAGTTTGGGGACAGCGAACCCTCGAAATGAACCACGTCGCCACGCTCGTCGGCGGAATCGTTGAAACCGATTACCACTCCGGCCGTGGCAGTGACGTGTTTGTCCCCGTTCCCGCTAATCGTCAAGCGGCCGCCGTACAGTTTCTCATCCAAAACGGCTTGCACACACCGAAAACGATGATCCCCGAAAAGCTGGTTCGAACGATCGGCATTGCGGGCGTTGCGGATCGGATACTGAACAGCCAAACGTCCATAATTAGCCAATTGCTTAGCGAAAGCCGCGTTAGGAGAATGCTCGACACGCAGGCGCTCAGCGGGAATTCGTATACCGTCTACCGAATGTGCGCGGACATCCTTAACGGCGTATTTTCGGAAGTGAATGCGCCGGCGCCGGTGGTGGATTTATATCGCAGGAATCTTCAGCGCTCCTATATCGACCTCGTCGATAATCGCCTGAATGGTCCCGGCGCTACCGGCGGCGACCTTCGGCCAATACTGTTCGGAAATATGGCCGATCTAAAAACGAGGCTCACACGCGCTATGTCGAAGACCAAAGACCCGATGACGAAGCTGCACATTGAAGATTGTTTGCGTCAGATCGACCGGATTTTCCATCCGCTGGCTGCGCCCGCAGCGCCGGCGGCTCCGGCGGGTCTCCAAGGTCGCCGAGGCGGCTAGAACTCCGCACTGCCAGGCGTTCGGTGAAATGGGATTACGTCACGGATATTCTTCATACCCGTGACGTACATCACCAGGCGTTCGAGCCCCAATCCAAATCCGGAATGGGGCGCCGAGCCGTATTTGCGCAGGTCTAAATACCACCAGTAGGCTTCCTCAGGAAGATCGCTGTCGTGAATCTTTTTTAGAAGCACGTCATATCTTTCTTCGCGCTGCGAGCCACCGATAATCTCGCCAATTCGCGGCACCAACACGTCCATTGCCCGCACTGTCTTTCCGTCGTCGTTTAGGCGCATGTAGAATGCCTTTATCTCTTTAGGATAATCGGTGACAATGACGGGGCGTTTGATTTTCTGCTCCGTTAGGTATCGCTCATGCTCGCTCTGCAAGTCGGAGCCCCAAAAAACCGGAAACTCGAACGATTCCTTGCTTTCCTGAAGCATTCTTATAGCCTCGGTGTATGTGATTCGTTCGAATCCGCTTTCGACGACATGTGTTAGGGTGTCGATAACAGTAGGCTCTATGCGCTTCGCGAAAAAATCGAGATCGTCCGCCCGGCTCTCCAGAACGCTGCCGATAACGTATTTGAGGCATTCCTCCGCGAGGTTCATATTGCCCTCGATGTCGCAGAAAGCCATTTCCGGCTCGATCATCCAAAATTCCGCGAGGTGCCTCGGCGTGTTGCTGTTTTCGGCGCGAAATGTTGGGCCGAAGGTGTAGCAGTTTGTCATCGCAAGCGCGAAAATCTCCGCTTCTAACTGTCCCGAAACGGTGAGAAAGGCCGGCTTCCCAAAGAAATCCGCGCGATAATCTACGCTGCCACCCTCGCGAGGAATGTTCATAAGGTCCAGCGTCGTCACCCCAAACATCGCGCCGGCGCCTTCGGCGTCGCTCGCGGAAATAATCGGCGTGTGGACCCAGATAAATCCACGCTCCTGGAAAAATCTGTGTATCGCAAAGGAGAGCGCATTTCGCACCCGAAATACGGCGCCAAAAGTATTCCCCCGAGCACGAAAATGAGCTATCTCGCGCAAAAACTCGAAGGAGGCGCCCTTCTTTTGGAGAGGATACGCGGCAGGGTCCGCCGGTCCGAAAATTTCGACGACCTTCGCCTTGAGCTCGACGGCTTGACCCGCAGCGGGAGAGTCGACCAAGGTTCCGTCGACGCGAACGCACGCGCCGGTCGTAAGAGTCAACAGCACTTCTTTATCGATCGTCCCGTCATCGATAACCACCTGCAGATCCGCAAAGGAAGAACCGTCGCTTAGTTGCACAAAACTGACTCCCTTGCTGTCGCGTCGCGTCTTAACCCAACCGTACGCGCAAACTTGGGCGCCTGGCGGGCCGGCGAGAATGTCCTTGATGTAGGTCCGGCGATAATCCATCCTAAGGATTGTAGCCGCTCGGTAAACTAGTGGGGGAATGCAGAGTTTCGACGTCATCGTAATCGGCGCCGGGCATGCCGGTATCGAATCTGCCCTTGCGTCCGCGCGGATGGGCGTGGAAACTGCCTGCGTAACCCTCAACATAGGGCGGGCCGCGCATATGCCCTGCAACTGCAGCATCGGCGGCCCCGCCAAGGGTCATCTCGCCCGAGAGGTCGATGCGCTTGGCGGCCAGATGGCGGTGACTACGGATCATGCGTTGACTCATATTCGCGTCGTCGGGACCGGCAAAGGCCCGGCCATCCAGACGTTCCGTGCCCACGCATGCAAATCGCTCTATCCGCAGATAATGCTGAAAGTGCTGCGCGAACAGCCGCACCTTACGCTGATCGAAGGCGCGGTCGAGACAGTCATCCGCGATGGACCGAAGGCCGTCGGAATAAAATTGGCGAGCGGGGAAGAAATCGCTGCCAAATCCGTCGTGATGACGACCGGCACATTCCTCAACGGAGTGTGCCACCAGGGGCTCACGCAAAAAAATGCGGCTCGTAATGGCGACCCCGCCGTTTCCGCGCTTAGCCAATTTCTCTTAGATCTCGGCGTGCGCATAAGAAGATTTAAGACCGGAACTACGCCGCGAATCAGTCTTAGATCCATAGACTTAGACCGTGTAGGCATTCAACGCTCCGAGCCAGAAACGGGTCCGTTCAGCTTTATCCACGACGCCGTCATGCCGAAATCGGAGATGCTGGATTGTTATGAGACCAGAACAAACGCCGGAACTCACAGCGTGATTGCGCAAAACATCCATTTAAGCGCCGTCTACGGAAAGCACATCGAGGGAGTAGGTCCGCGGTATTGCCCCAGCATCGAAGATAAAGTCGTAAGATTTGCGAATAAGGATTCTCACCCGGTTTTTCTTGAGATAGAAGAGTGGGGAAGCGATTCCGTCTATGTTCAAGGGACAAGCACCAGCCTGCCTGCCGAAGTTCAGCTAAGCTTTCTAAGGACGATGCGCGGCCTGGAGGAGGCAGAAATGCTGCGTCCCGGCTACGCCGTCGAATACGACATGGCGGACCCAACGCAGCTCAGACCAACGCTGGAAAACAAACTTTGCGAAGGGCTTTATTTGGCCGGCCAAGTAAACGGGACGAGCGGATATGAAGAAGCGGCGGCGCAGGGAATTCTCGCGGGAATCAACGCCGCGCGGCGAGCGCAGTCGGAAGATCAACTTATTCTCGCCCGCGATAATTCGTTCATCGGAGTCCTTATTGACGATCTCGTAACAAAAGGCGTGGACGATCCATACCGCATGCTCACCGCGCGAAGCGAATATCGCCTAATTTTGCGAAACGACAACGGAGACGCGCGTCTCACGCCAATCGGTCGCGAAATCGGCCTTGTAGACGAGAGGCGATGGGAGAGGTTTACCGAAAAACGGAATCTCGCGCACGCGACGAAACAGCGATATCTGTCGCAGTCCGTAAATGTTACGGATAATCCGCAGTTGGAAACGCGCGGCTTCGCACCTGTCAGAACGAAGACGACGCTTTTCGACTTGCTCCGCCGGCCTGGCGTTACTTGCTCCGACCTGGACAAAATCACCGACGCATCCACCAGCATAACACCTATTCTCCGCGAAGCAAGGCGCGATGTCGAAATCGAAGCGCATTACGGCGGATATCTTGCCAGGCAGCTTGCCCAGGTCGACGAGCAGTCGAGGTTCGAGAAATTTCCGGTGCCGCGCGAGCTGGACTACTCCTCCATTCGCGGGATCAGCTTCGAATCGAGAGAAAAATTCACCGCTGTGAGGCCGGAGACGGTCGGTCAGGCGTCCCGAATACCCGGAGTCCGGCCGACGGATATCGCCATCCTCATCGGTCATCTTAGAAAAAGCGGGGCGTATAATAAGGATAGGGTACTAAAATGATTAGCCGAAAAATGAGAGACCTTTTAGAGCAGCAAATCGGTATCGAGCTGGGCGCGAGCCAGACCTATATGGGAATGGCTATCTACTTTGGCCTTCAAAATCTGGATAAATGGGCCAAAATATTCTTTAAGCAGTCGACCGAAGAGCGCGGGCATGCTAGACGAATTATCGACTTTCTGGTCGACGTAGACGAGCAGTTCGTCCTGCCCCAAATCGCCGTCGGCGAGACGAAATACCAATCAGCAATCGATGTCGTGCAAACGTCGCTCGATAACGAGAAGAAAGTGACGGAGAATTTCCGCCATATGGCCGAGGTGTCTTTGGCCGAAAAGGACTATACGTCGTTCCAGTTCCTGCAATGGTTTATCCAAGAGCAGGTTGAGGAAGAGGACACGATGGACCGTTACCTTTCGGTTCTGAAGAGCGAAAAAGATCCGTTCAAAGCGGAGCTCATCATCGACGAGCTCAAAGAGGAGTAATCACGATTCGGACCGGCGCCGCGACAGCAGAAAGCCAAATATCAATAGCAGCCCGCCAAATGCCGCCACCAAGAGCGGCCAAGAATACATGCCGGGAAGGAGGAGCGCCGTTACGGACACCAGGTACGCCAGCAGTCCGAGAATTGCCAGGACCGTCGCAGCGGGAAACTTTACATTAGCTCCCCAGATCGCCATGCCAAAGCCAATGAACGGGTAAAAAACGGTCCAGAACATATTCGGCGATTTGCCCCACTGGCCGAGCGCAAGTCCCGAGCCCAAAACAAGAACGCAGCCAAGCGAAGCAAGGCTTGCAAAAGCGCTGGGCCTCCGCGTCCGTAATATTCCGACGGCCAAAAG
>DASSBY010000166.1:0-2832 GCA_035698285.1 Fimbriimonadales bacterium
CGGGATTCTTCTCGACATGATCGGCGATAAGGACTTGTCCGTTCCGAAAGAGGAAATCAGCGGCCAGAAAGCAGGCGACATCCAAACCCGATTCTACAAGAATGCAGAGCTTCGCGGCCTAGGCAAAGCTTTTCCGAACTATTCGCAGGGCGCGGTCTACGACGATCATCTTGCGCTCAACGACGGAGGGATCCCAACCATCGACCTGATCGACTTCACTTACGACGCTTGGCATACCCTTCGCGACACGGACGATAAATGCAGCGCGCAGTCGCTGCAAACGGTCGGGACGGCTGTCGAAACCTTCATTCGCGCCGAAAAATCGAAGTAGCCGATATACTTTCGCCCATGATACGGCCAGGGCCGGATATAGTCGCGCGCCTTGCCGAAGGAGGGAAGCGGGTTCCGGTTTATGCGGAGATCCTCGCTGACTTGGAGACCCCGACCAGCGCCTACTGGAAGCTCTCCCACGATCGAGAGTGCAGCTTTCTCCTCGAGTCGGTGACCGGCGGCGAGCGCCTGGGCAGGTATAGCTTTATCGGCGTCGACCCGATTAGGGTTCTACGGTCCAAAAGCTCGGAAAATCCGCTCGAAGATATTAAGGCCGCTCTGACCGACAGACCGTATGCGCCGGTCGAAGGGCTGCCTCCTTTTACCGGTGGCGCCGTTGGAATACTCGCTTACGACCTGGTCCGCCACTTTGAACGGCTGCCGGATGATAATCCCGACGAACTGGAATGCGATGATGCTTCGGTGCTGATCTGCGACACGGTTGTCGCTTTCGATCATGCAAAGAACCGTATCCTAGTTATTGCGCATGCCGTCGATGGTGGTGATTCGTACCGAGAAGCAGGGCGGCGCATCGGCGAAATTGTCGAGCGTCTGCGTGGCCAGCTTCCGCAGATGCCCCGTTCGCCAAAGTGCGATGTCTCTTTCGCTTCGAACATGAGTCGGGACGCCTATGAAACCGCGGTTCGCAAGACTATCGACTATATCGAGGCAGGCGAGGGGGTTCAGATGGTCATCAGCCGACGGTACAGCGGAGCCGTGCGATCGCACCCGATTTCGATTTACCGCTGTTTGCGCTATCTCAATCCGTCGCCGTACATGTTCCTGATTCGGCTGGGGTGGTGCGACATTATCGGCGCCTCGCCGGAAGTGCTCGTTACCGAACAAGCGGACACGGCCCGAGTTCGTCCGATTGCCGGGACCAGGCCCAGAGGTGAATCCGAGGTGGAAGATGAGCGGCTTGAGCGAGAACTGCTCTCGGACGAAAAAGAGCGCGCGGAGCATATCATGCTTGTGGATCTCGGGCGCAACGATATTGGCCGAATCGCCGTTTCGGGAAGCGTAAGGGTCGGAGAACTGATGACCGTCGAGAAGTATTCGCACGTGATGCATATCGTGAGCGACGTTGTAGGCAAAATCCGGCCCGATCTGGACTGCTACGACGTTTTGCGCGCTTGCTTTCCAGCAGGGACCGTGTCCGGCGCGCCGAAGGTGCGCGCGATGGAGATCATCGACGAACTGGAAAGCAGCCGCCGTGGGCTTTACGCCGGCGCCGTGGGCTATTTCGGCTACGACGGCGATATGGATATGGCGATAGCCATCAGGACGATCTTTCTGAAGGACGGCGTTGCTCACGTGCAGGCCGGCGCCGGCATCGTTTTCGACAGTGTTCCGGAAACCGAGTGGCAAGAATGCGAGAACAAGGCGGAAGGCGTCATCCGCGCCGTTCGAATGGCAGAAGCGGGTGAATTGCCGTGATCCTTCTAATCGACAACTACGACAGCTTTACTTTCAACATCGCCCAGTATCTCGGGGAACTGGGAGCGGAAGTCGAAGTACGACGAAACGATGAGATTGCGTCCGCTGAAGCGGGCAAAATGCAGCTCCAAGGAGTTTTGATCTCTCCCGGGCCGGGAACGCCGGATCGCGCTGGCGCCTCCGAAGATTTAATCAGGAGTCTCGCCGGCGACGTTCCGATTTTTGGCGTTTGCCTGGGTATGCAGGCCATCGGCGAGGTTTACGGCGGCCGGATCGTGCGGGCATCGCGGATTATGCACGGCAAGGCGTCGGCAATATCGCATGAGGGCGTCGGGGTCTTTGCGGGCATACCGTCGCCGTTCGAGGCGATTCGGTACCACAGCCTCGTGGTCGACCGCGAGTCGCTCCCTGCGGAACTCCAAATAACGGCAGAGGCGGAAGACGGCGAGATCATGGGTCTTCGGCATCGCGAACTCGATGTGGAGGGTGTGCAGTTTCATCCGGAAAGCGTCCTGTCTGCCCACGGGAAGGAGCTTTTGGCGAACTGGCTTCGGCGAACGCGCTCGACTGACTAGCAAAATCGAGGCAACTTCCTACCCAAGTTAAGCGTATAGCTTGTGAATCTCTCAAGGAGATAAAATTACAAGCATGAGAACAAAACTTTTAGTAGGGGCCACGCTTTTGGCTGCGGTTGCCTTCGCCGCACAAGACAGCGTCAAGGTCGAATGGAAGCCGGAGGTCGGCAAGATCTCCAAGTATCACATTCAAGTAGCGGCCAATATCGACGCAGGCGGCCAGAAGATGGACATGAGCTTCGGCATGAATCACGCCGAGAAAGTGCTCAAGATCGATGCAGGCAAGATCACGACGGAAACCACCGCAGACGGGTTTTCGCTTATGGTCAACGGCGAGGATATGACCCAAATGATGGGGGATCAAAAGTTCACCGTCACCACGACGTACAACGCCAACGGCGAACCGCTCGAAACGAAGAGCGACGCTCCGCCAGAAGCACGCCAGGAAAGGATCGAGAACGCTTTTTCGTTCTATTATCCGAATAAGGAC
>DASSBY010000167.1:0-10939 GCA_035698285.1 Fimbriimonadales bacterium
GCGCCACTACAGGGTGCGGTAGCGCACTATTTCGAAGAAATTAATCGAAACTTGCGTTCGTGTGGCGAGTTCCGGTCCAAGAGTCCGGCCTCGGGACGCGAGTCGGCGAGCAAATTCGCGTCCGGCTCACCGTTACCGTCCACATCCGCTCCTATTCGCCAGACTTCGTCGGCAAGCTCGATCGCCTTTTCCAGCGATAGGTTATGTTTAAATCCGGAATCTAGCCATGCGCACATCCGCTTCTCGGCATCGTCCGTTCCCGCGGCAACCGCGACGCCGTGCTGGTTTTCAAAGTCGCCGTCGTATCGAAGGCGGAAAAATAAATCGTCCGCGGGCTTGTCATGCATTTCGGCAAAAAGCGCATAAATTACGTAGGGCGCCGATGAAATATCGCCGAAGGCGCGCTTCATAGGGTTGCTGAGCGCAAAGCCCACGACGCGGCCGATGGTAACGTCCGCCTCGCTGCGAGCAAAGCCTTCGCTATGCGCGAAGTCCACGGCGGTCAGGCGCATGTTTTCAACGTCCGCCTGTTGTCCCATAGCGGCGAACATGAGCCGGTCGTAAACCTCGTAAACCTTGCGCACATGCCGCCGGTAAGTGTAAAGCAGGACGCCGCAATCGAGCGACATTCCAACGATCGGCGAGCCGCCGCGGAGACGGTTTTCTGTGTACTGGGCGCGCTGCGCAATGCCCTCCTGCCAGTCGTATGGTGAAATCATTTCGAGCCTCCCGCCGCCGGCGCCCCGCCGCCGCGCTGGCCCGCATCGTGTTTGCGGACTTCCTTGACTGCGGCGACGACGTCCGCGTCCGGCAATGACCGCACTCCATCGTTTTCCACAACCATCGCGATGGGCGGAATTCGGTCCAGGCCGCCTGTCGCGCTGTCGAGCTGCGCGGCGATGTCGAGCATCGTAAGCCCGTCGAGCAGCACGTCGTCTAGCGGACGCCGGTCGAAGTCACCCTTAGTCCGAGTGATGTAATCGAAAACACCGCGAATCCGCTCGGATCCCGAACCGGCAGCGCCAAACTCGCCGCTCTCGAATCGCGCCCCCATGGCGTCGTAAAAATAAATCCCAAACCCGCCGTTTTGCGCATCGAAAGCGCTGATGAGCGGGATAAAAATGCCGACGCCGTCGAGCGTCATTGGGAGGTTTTGCGCGAGAGATCGAGTCACTTCCTGGAGCTTGCCCTCGAGGCTGAGGTCCTGAAGCTGCGTTCGCGAATAATACTTGAAGGCGTGCCTTAGATATCGAACGATCTCGATGCTTCGGGCATAGGAGCCGGAAATCGCGATGAGCGTTTCGTCGTCGAGCGGCATCACCTTCTCCGCCTTGTCGTACATGACGTAATTCGAGGCCGTCGCCCTTCGGTCGCCGAGGTTCAGGATGCCCTTGTCGTACTTGATTGCCAAGACCGTCGTTCCGTGGGCTTCGCTTACGCCTTTGGGCGGCTGCCCAAGGCAGCCGGGGTAGCCCACAAGTTCCGAGAAGCTCGACGTCATGCTCCCAGTATAACTCCGATGAGCCTTGGGCGTCGGCAGTTTTTCGCTTCGGATTTCGATCATAAACGCACCCCGGCCGTGGCCCAGCAGGAGCTCGGGTGTCGAGGACCGTATTGGCCAAGATGCAGACCCCAATATTGGCCTTGGGTGTCGGCTCCAGTACTGATTGCTTCGTCAAGTCAGTATAGAGGAGTCTATCGAATGCAAAAACGAGCGCAACCCGGTTGCCCCTTGGCCGGTAAACCTCTCTATGAGCGGCAATCCAAAGACGCACGATCACCTGCCACCTGGCATGCTCGATCTGGGCGAGTGGCACATTAGCGAATTTACCAACGAAGAAGCCGAACTCAAAGTGCGGGGCCGATTCAGAATGTCGCCCTTCCAAAAGCTTTCTCAAGACCATGCCGACTTTCTGATGTCCTTTCTTCGATGCAGAGGCGTTATCAGCAGCGTCGAGAAGGACCTCGGCATCAGCTACCCAACGGTGCGATCCCGCCTCGACGGTCTGCTCCGAGCACTGGAGCTGGCGCCGGCAGCCGATGCCGCGTACCCTGGAGCCCGCGGCATTTCCGAGCGGCACAAGGAAATTCTTGAAAAACTCGATTCGGGCGAACTATCGCCAGAGGAAGCAAAGAAAGCCATGAAGGAGGCGGCCAAATGAAAGATCAAGTCGTTCGCATTTTGAAGATGGTTCAGGAAGGGAGGCTGTCGCC
This sequence comes from Fimbriimonadales bacterium, assembly GCA_035698285.1. Classification (GTDB taxonomy): domain Bacteria; phylum Armatimonadota; class Fimbriimonadia; order Fimbriimonadales; family ATM1; genus JACDEQ01. Next base: position 2,215 of record DASSBY010000167.1, read on the forward strand.
AGAAGACGCATTCGATCTTATGGATGCGTTTACAAACTTCGACGAGAATGAGCGCGCGGCTCCGCCTCCAGCCGAGGAGAAGAAGACCGGGGAAGAGCCTTTTCGCAAGTTCGTGGACAGCATAGAGAACATGACGAAGGAAGCTATCGGGGGCGTCGACTGGAGCAAAGTCGCCGGCCAGGTTCGGACCGCGACCAAAAAGGGCATGGACACGCTCCGAGACAGCGTCGATCAAATCAGCAAAGGTGAATTCAATTTCGGCTGGTTCGGACCATCGGAAGAAAAGGTCGTGGAGCTGCCGATCAACGTACGCCCTGGGCAGACCGTTCGCCTCGAACGGACGAACGGCGACGTCACGGTCACGGGCGGACACGCCCAAGGAAGACTCATCGTGACGGCAAAACTGCGCGGCCGCGATAAGGCGGATGCGCACGCAAAGGCCGAAATCTGGACTCCGGTCGTCGAGGAAAGCGACGGATCGATAACGATCCGCCAATCCTCTGACACCGTCGAGGAAGACGTCGAGCTGGAGGTCCCCGAGGGCGTCCATATCGACGTCCGCGCGCAGAACGGCGACATCGAGGTGCGGCGAACGAAAGGCAGCCTTCGGATCGATGCCAAGTCCGGCGACATCGATGCGCAGGGTTTGGCAGGCAGCATCGAAATCGCCAGTTTCGCCGGCGACGTCGTTCTGCGCGATGTCGATTCGTCGACTATCGAGATCGAGAACAAGTCCGGCGACGTGCAGGTTTCATCGGTCAAGGGCAGCCTCGTCATTCGCTCGGCCAGCGGCGACATCCGAGGCAAAGACGTTTCCGCGAACGCCATCTCGGTCGAATCGGTCAGCGGCGATATCGACCTTGATTTGGCCGAGGCGCTGACGGGCGCGTTGAACGCGCGCACCGTTTCGGGCGACGTTCTGATCGACATCGCCAGCGGGACGAACTGCAGGGTTTCCCTTTCGTCGCTGAGCGGTTCGGTGTCCAGCCGGGTTGATCTGGGCGAAGAGCACAGCTCCGAGGAGCGAATCACAGGCGCGGTCGGCACCGGTGATGGCACCCTGGACGCCAGTTCCGTTAGCGGCGACGTCCGCCTTTCTTGGCGCGACCATCAATAAGAAAGTAGATTGCGCGTTCCGTCGGCTTCGTTCGTCGGGGCGCGCCGGTTTTTTGCCCACCTCGGCTCATTAGAGCCGGCCTAATATCAAAGTTTGAGGCTGGATTACCAGTTTTCGCCGATCAATCGTCCTCGCCGTCCGTGTCCATAGGTGACGGATCATCGAGGTGAGCGCGTCGGAACGCTTCGATCAGGTCGAGCATCTTGCCTAAATTCGGATTTCGCAAACTGTATCGCCTCGTCGTACCGCTAGACGTCCTCGCCAAAATTCCCGAGCGTAGCAAAATCGCCAAATGCTGCGAAGCGTTGGCCTGCGAAATGTTCAGGCCCGAAGCGATGCTTCCGACGGAAAGCGGTTCTTTTCGCAAAAGGTTTACGATCCCAACGCGCGTAGGATGGCCCAGGGAAGTCATGAGGTCGGCAGCGAAACGGACGTCGGAAGCGCTCGGACGATCCGTCAGTATCGCCACGCTGGATGGATACGAGCGAAAACCGCCCAGTATGGTCTGGGTTTCTAAAGCAGCGTCTCTATCGTCCACTTGTCATGCTGGTAACTGGGTTCGCCCAACCAAATTGACGTATTCCGGCGGGAATTTCGCACTCCAAATTCGATAGTAGAGCATTTCGTCTTTCGTGCGGAGATTCAGGGCCTCGCGGGTTTGCTTGTCTTTCGCCAAATCTTCGTCGGTGAAAACGGACGCGGCGTATTCCTCGAGAGACGTTTGGATCCCGACGTTGAACGTGTCGTCATTGTCGGGCCTATCCACGACCCAAGCGGGCAGAATGGTGCTGAAGGCGCGGCGCAGGATCCACTTCGATCGACCTTCTTCGTTTATTTTGAGGTTGGCAGGCAGATGAAATGCCGCATGAACCAGTTTGCGGTCCACGAAAGGCGATCGCGCCTCGACTCCGAACATCGACGTCATGCGTTCCCAGCGCAAAAGATGCGTCCGGTGCAGGTCGCGGGTAATCGCCATCAGCTCGTGCGAAAGTTTCTCGCTGAACATGGGACGTAGGTATGCGTAGCCGCCGAAAAGCTCGTTCGCGCCGTCGGAACCGACGAGCGCCGATATTTGCGGGGCAGCCTCCCGAATGGCAAAGTAATCGGCGACCGCGTGCCGCACAATGCCGGCGTCAAATGATTCGAGACCGGTGACCACCGTTTGAAGACTGTCGAGGGCCTCCTGCTCGGATACCTCGATGTGGGTGTGGTCAGTGCTTAGCCAACTGGCGACACGCTTTGCCGTATGCCCGTCCGCGGAGCCTGCGAGGCCGACCGAATACGTCCTGATTTTCTTGACGCGCTCCGCCGCCAGCGCGGCGATAATGCAGCTTTCCAGCGTGCCGGTAAGGTAAATCCCCACTTCACCGCTCGGCTGGATGCGCTTCTCGATCGAATCCGTTACGAGCGCGCGAATGAGATCGACCGCGTCGGATACGTTGACGCTCTTGGCAGTCGTTTCCGGAATTTTGTAATAGCGATGGAGGGCGGCCTTGGAATCGAGGTATCGCCCTGGCGGAAATTCGGCGACCTTCTTAACGTCGTTCGAGAACGCCTTCAGCTCGGAAGCGAAGAGCCATCCGTTGTCTCGCTTCGCGAAATAAAAGGGCTTGACGCCGAGCGGATCGCGCGCGGCGTAGAACTCGTCGCCGTCGATGAGCACGAATGTGAACGGCCCGTCGAGATAATGGACGCACTCGATCCCCTTCATCTTGTAGAGGCCCATGACGATTTCGGCATAAGAATCCGACTTCGGCGCGGGCCGGAGGAGCGGCCGCAGCTTATCGGCGTTGTAAAGGTCTCCCGAAAAGAGAATCGCGAGCTTTCCGTCGGCGCTTTCAGTCGGTACGGCGCCAGGCCCCGACGCGCCCAAGACCATGCCGTTTCGCGTAACGAGGGTCGGCTTCGTCTTGCCGTCGCGAACCGACTCGAGCATGCTCTTTACAGTTTTGCCGTCCCCTGCATGGATGGATACTGCAACGGATCCCATAAATTATTCGCTCCTTCCGCGCGGATACGCCCGCGGCAGCGTTGAATCGACCTTAGTTTCCAGTCTCGGACGTGGTTTCTGTTTCGGCCTGGCCTTCGCCCTCGGCTGCTTCTCCGACGGCGTCGGTCTCGGCGCTCGGCGTCTCGAGATGGACGACGGTCGGCGTGGTCACAGAGCACAGAACGGCGTCCGGATGCACCGCCTCGCATCCGTCGGGCATCGGAACGGCGCCGGCGGTAAGCACGTCGCCTACGTGCATGGAGGAAATGTCGATCACAATGTGCTCGGGAAGGCTGCTCACTTTCGCGCGGACTTCGATGGATTCTTGGTTCTTAATGAACTGCCCAGTGCGATCGGTTACGGGCTGGGGCTCGCCAACGTAAACGAGCGTGACACCGGTGGCGACCATTTGATTGCGCTTTACTTCTTGAAAGCTTGCGTGGTTCAGTTTGCGTGTAACCGGATTCCACTGAAGCTCCTTGAGAAGGCCGAGGTGCTTGGCGCCGCCGTCCTCCACGAGCTGCATAATGCCGCCTTTGCCGGTTCGATGAACGGCCTTCTGGAACGCGGCCGTATCCACCGAGAAGGGTACGGCCGAGGTTCCGGCACGGCTCAAAACGATGGGCAGCTCACCAGCCTCGCGGTTCCTTTTCCTCTCCCCGGGGGAAACGGAATCGTCTCGGACCTTTACTTTAACGGTTTGATAATTCATTTTCGTGGGCCTCCTGCGGCTGGTTGCGCGCGACTATTAGTATATTCGCATATCCGCATAAATGTCGCCTGGCATATATACTAGGGGGAAGGAATCTGGCGATTTGCGCAGAATAGTTAAGATATGCTGACTATGCTCCTTGTGGCAACCCTGCCTACCGCCATGTACGATATCGACCCGAAAAGCTTGCGTGCCACCGTCGAGAAGCTTGCCTCGTTTCAGACCCGAAACACCTCCTCGCCAGGATTGAACGAAGCGGCGGAATGGATCGCGTCCGAATATCGCAAGATTCCGGGCATGCAGGCTGAAATCATGAAGTACACGATTCCGAAGGGCAGGCGGGTTCCGGAGGAGAAAGAGGTCGTCCAGGTTATTGCCAAGCTTCCCGGCGAAGATGACCGCGCCTTGATGGTTGGCGGGCACTTTGACTCGCTAAATATGCAGGGCGACATCATGACGGGGAGGGCGCCGGGAGCGAACGACGACGGCAGCGGGACGGCGCTCGCGCTCGAGGCCGCGCGGGCGATGGCCGGCACAAAGCGCAAGCATACGGTGGTGTTCGTCGCATGGTCCGGGGAGGAGCAGGGGCTTTTCGGATCGAAAGCGATGGCCGAGCGCGCGAAGACCGAAGGATGGAAGCTCGATGCGGTCCTCAGCAACGACACGGTCGGCTCATCCTCGAACAAGGCCGGCGACAAGGACGCCTCGCACATCCGGCTTTTTAGCGACGAATCCGACGAGCACCAAAGCCGAGAGCTGGCGCGCTATATCGCGTGGCTCGCGCGAAACGACCCCTTCCAACCGAAGCTCGTCTTTCGCAGAGACCGGTTCGGACGCGGAGGCGACCACATGTCGTTCAACGACCTGGGCTTTACGGCCGTGCGTTTCGTCGAAGTTCACGAGGAATACACGCGGCAGCACACCGAGGACGACCTGCCCGCCGCCATGGACTTCGACTACCTCGCAAACGTCACCCGGCTCAACGTCAAAGTTCTTTCCTCGCTTGCGGATGCCGGTCCACAGCCCGAGCGCGTGACGATCGACCGGCGGCAAGGCGTGGGCGCGCACATCCGTTGGCAAGCGACGCCGGGCACGGAGTACGAAGTCCTTTGGCGCGACACGACCAGCCCGGTTTGGGAAGGGAGCCTCAAGGTCGGCGCGGCGTCCGAGGCGCGCTTTGACAAGATAGGTAAGGACGACCACATTTTCGCGGTCGGCGCAGTCGGCGGCATACCGGTCGAGGCGAAGTGAGGCGAATTCTCCTGCTCCCAATTCTCGTTGCGCTAGGATGTCGCAATTCGTCGTCGCCGGTCGATACCTTTCGCGACGGGTGGGAGGCGATGGCGAAGGCGCAGTCGGCGCAGGCGTTTCGGATCAAGTACGACGGCAAGGCGGGCAGCAGCATTGCGCCGGGGCCGGAGCTTTGGCCCGAGCAGCTCGAAGACCTCCAAAGGCTGGTCAAGGACTCGCGCTCTTATGCGCCCGAGTTGGGTCCTAAAGCATGCATTCCGAAGCCGGGCTTTCTTATTCGCTTCTCCACGTTGAGCGGAAAGAAGGCGGATTTGGAAATTTGCCTCGAATGCGATGAGGCGTCGCTGCATCCGACGGCCGTCGCGGTCGGGCAGGGCCCCTGGCAGAATATCGACCCCATCCACAACCAACTCGTCATCCTCGCGAAAGAGCTGTTCACGCAGGACGACGAAATTCAGAGCCTCGAGAACAACTAAAGACCGCAATGCGGTAAACATGCGGCGATGAAAGTTGAGCCCGCCAGCGTCGAAGACTATTTGGCATCCCTTCCCGACGACCGCCGCGAAGCCATCGCCACCGTCCGGAAGACGGTTCTCGAAAACCTTCAGCCGGGTTTCGAGGAGTGCATCCAGTACGGCATGATCAGCTACGCCATCCCGCACAGCATCTATCCGGCGGGCTACCATTGCGACCCGAAGCAGCCCGTGCCGTTCGCCTGCATGGGCAATCAGAAGAACTACGTTTCGCTGCACCTGATGTGCCTCTACATGCAGTCGCCGCTTCTGGATTGGTTTCAGGCCGAGTGGGCCAAGACCGGCAAGAAGCTCGACATGGGTAAGGCCTGCGTCCGGTTCAAGAAGGCGGACGACCTGGCCCTCGGCGCGGTCGGGGAGCTATTCGCCAAGGTCTCCGTGGACGACTATTTGGCGATCATCGAGAAGAGCCGGACCGAACGGCGATAGTCGGGCGTCAGCGAACTCGCGGAAGTCTGTTGGCGCGATGCGGCATCGGCTCACCGGGGCGTCAAGAACCAGGCTCCGCAATCTGCCTCAAGACTTTCGTGAAGAAGGCGCGCACCGCTTCCGGCGGGGCTGCGCCTGCGGCTTTGGCGGTTGCAAGCAGCTCGACAAGGCTGCCCCGCGCGGCATTATCCACAAGAACCAGGCCGCTCGGCGCAAGTCGCGGCTCATGTCGGCGGCCGCCAAGTCCGCATAAATCGCTAGCAGGTATAAGTACCAGATTTTACGGGGGGGCTAAAAAGGTTGACAAGGCTGGCGCGACCGGTCACACTTCAAGGACTATGGTTTTCCATGGACCTTTTCGGAGTGGACTAGCGGTTTGCGTCGGCGTCATGGCCGAAGGTGCCTTCGGACTAGTTCCGCCAGACATTTCGCAGACCGACTACCTAGCGAATATACCTGCGACAAATAGTGCGCGGTTCAACGCGACGCTGCCTCCGGGAGGAGCTTTCCCGCTTGTCGAGAAAAATGTCTCGACCGGTGTATCTATCGGCAGCGTCGTCTATGTCCGAGGTTCTTCAATGTCGATAAGATATCGGATCAGGAACAGGAATGACATTCTGCTGCATGTCCATTTTAAGTTCACGGAGCCAAAATATGAGCGGAAAAACTATCCCGGCGTCGATATAGCTCTCGGCGGCAGCGACGACGAGGAATTTACGATTGCTGCCGGCCAGTATCACGATGTAACCGTCTCAGTGACTGGCCTTACGAACTACGTAACTTTGGGCTGGCTCAAGACAAAGATTAATATCGATTCCGAGGCAGGTGGGATCGTGTCGACCGGCCCTACGCGCGAGGAATTCGTCTATTTGACGGATGCTCAGCCCCTGGCGCCCCTGGCCGTGCCGTGGACGGAAGTTCTCGATGACGCCTGCAACTGGGCAGATGGCCAAGTCGGAGATGCCGATTGCGCATATTATTCCACTTTCGGTTTGTTCTTTTCACAAAAGTTTGCCTACAACAGTGGGACATATCAGTTTCCGACCAATTGGGTGGACGAGAATTGGCTGTTCTTACTGACTAATTTTGTTAACTACCAAGGTTATCGCTCGGGGAATTGTGTCGACGTATCCGCCTATCTTCATCTTAGCTTGTGCTCCATCGGCGCAGATTCGATCCTGACGCAACTGTACGGAGGTACTCAGTATCCGGTTTTCGTCACCAATCCGATCTGCCCAATCGGAAGCGACCCTGATTCGCCCCCTTCTGGATACGTTATGCTGGGATGGAGTATGCACCAAATTTGCAGAGCGCAAGGAGCCACGTACGACTCATGCCTTGCATTGCAGTTTGATCCCGCTGGTGCTGCGTATGAGAACCCTCCGGCAGGGTGGACACCCGACGGGCATTGGCAGTCTCCCGCGGAAAATCCGCAGTTCGGCGTTGTTAAAAGATACGGCGCGACTACCGATTTCTTCGGCACAGAACAGAATCCAAATCAGCTACTCGATCCATCGCTTCCTTCCGAGGTCGTACCTCGTGTGGAACTCGAAGTTGAGTTGGCAGGCATAAATTAGGAGAAAGAAGGTAATGTTATCATTCGCAATTCTAACCTGCAATTTGTTTGCCGTCCAAATGGACACCGGCGTGGTTGACCCGGGGTTGATTGCATCCCGCGGTTTTCAAGCTAGTCGCCCCATAACCCGCAAAAATATAGATAACTGCGAAGTCGTATCAGCAGGATTTCGGCGACAAGCCGAGTTTGCTTCGATAGACCTTGCTGCCACGCATTTTCTCGGTATTTCTGGAAAGCAGTCATTTATTCAAAGGGTTAACCGAACGATGCAACTTGGCACCATTGCAGATTGGCCGCAAGGAGGGTGGTCGGGCCTGCCCGCTGGGGATGAATCGCATTCCGTTTATTCAAGGACTTCCGGCTCCGCGCATATCTATATTTTTTGCGGCGCCTATGTCGTCCATGCAATCCTAAATTATTCCGGCACAGGTTCGCCCGGGCATATCACTTGGTCCGGCAACGATAAGCCCGGTGATCGGCTGGCAGTCGAGGGATTTTGCCGCGACATATTGGCCAACGCGGTCGGCGCGGGGTTACGGAGCGCATCCAACGTGAACGTGAACGGTCATGTAATTACCGGCGTAAAGCAGGATGATCACGGAAATAGGTACGTCCCGATACCAGCGTGGTGCAGCGCCCATAATATCGTGCTTACTGAAAATCGTCCTCACGGAACGGGCTCCTTCTCTCACGGCGGCAAGCAATTCGTTTTGGCCGTGGCCGCCGAGAAAATAAAAGCGGGGAGCGAGTGGAGAAGTCTCGATGGGTTTTTGGTTCGAAATGGAGGCCGCTGGTATGGGCCGCTGCAGGGATTGGAACAAGCGATAGGAGCGAGTGACTCCTAGCGGATCGTAAACGTACCTGAGCTGTAGGATCGCGCAACATGGCCCTCCGCGTCTTTCGCATCGACGCGCAACTTGAAAATCCGCAGCTTAGGATTCGAGGGCACAGTCCAGACATATGATCCCGAATTTCCGATATTGCGAGCAATAGGATCCGGGCGAACAGAGCCAAATGGCGCATCCATCCAAAGGTCGACGCCTGTCACGGCGCTGTCGTCGTCGCCGAGCCACCTGATTTCCACTTGCTGGCCGTGTGAAAGCTGCTGCTGATCGCC
>DASSBY010000168.1:0-11466 GCA_035698285.1 Fimbriimonadales bacterium
TCCGAAGTAACCGCCGAACATTGTAGCAGGTGTGTCGAAGTCGTATTCGTAGTTGACTCCGGCGCCGCCCATGAAGGCTCCGCCGCTGTGGGGAAAGATGGTGCTGAAGAAGCCCCATCCCGAGGTAACGAGGAGGCCTTGTCCAGTCCCCACCTGAAGCACGGTGCCAGCACCGCCGAACACGTCGTACGAGGTGTGGAATTCACCTTGGGGAATTGTCTCGTACCCCTCAGAAAGGTCTCCGGTGAACGGACCGACCACAGTGACTTGGGCAAGAGCCGCCACGGGGAAGACGGCTGCTGCCAATACGAACAATCTCTTTGACATATTATTTCCTCCTTTGATCAAAGGTACTTACCTGCGCGCAAAACGCGCGCAACAGGTTCATATTCGCCGCCGCGACGCCGATTCCTTCTTTTGCGAAATTTTTTGCAAAAATTTTCTTTGGCTGCCGGTTTGGCTTCATACTCGGTGCCGATGATCGAGGCGGAACGCATAGGCAAGCGTTATGGAGATCGGTGGATCTTTCGCGGCGTCTCGTTCTACGTTGGTCAAGGCGAATGCCTACTGGTAACCGGAGCGAATGGCGCCGGAAAATCGACGCTGCTCAGGATGATTGCCGGGCTGGAGCCGCCGAGCGAAGGTTCAGTGGGCGGCGCGGCGACAGTAGGATACTGTTCGCCAGAATTGAGGCTGTATCCGATGTTATCGGCCGAAGAGCACCTACAACTAGCCGGCAACTTGCGAGGAATTCCCGCTTCTTGTGGCCTGCTTGACCGGGTGGGACTCCATGCCAAGGCCCGCGACCGCGTTTCCACGTACAGCACGGGAATGCGCTCGCGTTTGAAGTTCGCGTTGGCGATTCAACAGCGGCCGGAGCTGCTCGTTCTGGATGAGCCGGGGGCCGGCCTCGATAAAGGCGGTAGGGCGCTGCTGGATGAACTGGTCGACGAGCAGAGAAAACGCGGAGCCATCGTTTTGGCGACCAACGATCCTGCGGAAAGGAGGTTTGGCGATCTCGAACTCCGGCTGGACTGAAGTGCGCGCGGTTTTTCGCAAGGAGGCTGTTTCCGAACTCCGCGGGCGGCACGGCGTGGTCACTTCCCTGCTTTTCGCCTTTATGACCGTCACCGCGCTTGGGGTGGCGGCCGCACGGACGTCCCCAACCCCTTCGCTCGCAGCGGGGATGCTGTGGGCGGCGCTGCTTTTTGCCGCGATCACGGGGCTTGTGCGGACGTTCGTTACGGAAGAAGACCAAGGTACAGGCGACTTGCTGCGTCTCTGGGCGAAGCCTGGCGCGGTCTTTTGGGGAAAGTTTCTGTACAACGGCGCTCTGATCGTCCTGGTTGCCGCCATCGTAGCTCCCCTCTTTGCACTTTTTGTGGGCGTCTCTCCCCATGACTGGGCGCTTGCCGTTGCCGCGATTTTTGTCGGCTGCGTTGCGCTTGCCGCTGCGATCAGTTTATGCGGGGCTCTCGTCGCTCGCGCCGAAGGCCACGGGGCGCTCGCTGGGGTAATCTCGATACCGGTCCTGTTGCCGGTAGTTTTCCTCGGAGTTGGCGCCCTGCGCATCGCCTTCGGAGAGCCGGGAACTTCGGGCTGGGTATCCGTTGCGGGACTCGTCGGTCTTGGCGCGGCGTTTGTGGCTGCCGGCCCTTATTTATTCGCAGCCGTTTGGAAACAGTGAAACTCGCTTATCGCATTCTACTCGCCCTCGCCTCCATCGGTATAACGTTAATGTATGCCATGGCCCCGCCGGCGCAAGGATTTCGCGAGCCGGGCAGCGCCCGCATTCTGTTTTTCCACGCACCCGAGGCGATGCTGTGTATCTTCTTTTTTGGATGGGCGGCGATTATGGCCGGACGATATCTCCTCTCCGGCAAGAAAGGTCCCAAGAGCGTCGCTTTCGACATCCGCAGCATGGCGGCGAACGAGGTCGGCTTCCTTCTGTGCTTCTTGGCGACCGTGACCGGTATGGTTTTCGCTTACGAGCAGTGGGGAGCGGCCTGGGATTGGGACCCTCGGCAGGTGACGATCCTGATACAGCTGCTGATTTACGCCGCGTATTTCGCTCTTCGCAGCGGCTTTACCTCGCGTGAAAGGTCGGCCGCCAATGCTGGCGCGTACTGCATTTTCGCGTTTCTGACCGTGCCGTTTTTACTCTGGATCGTGCCGCGGCTTTCTCAGATCGCTACGAAGCATGCCGGAGCAAACGGCGCAGTCGTAGGAGGCGGGCTGGATCCGACGTACCGAACCATCTTTTATTCCTGCGCCGTTGTGATCGGCCTGGTCGGCTTGTTCTGCTACAAGCTGCGGGTTCGAGAGGCCACGGAAGCGCAGGAGGCCATCGACAATGAAATTAGCAATTCTTCTTCCTCCGATTCTCGTGTGGTTCAGCCTGTACGGCTACGCGGCTCTGATTGAGTTGCGCAGAAGGCGCCGTTAGGACTTTCGCCCGACAAAAAAACGTCTGTTCGTTCGGATTCGACATACTGGGACTCATGTATATGGTCGTTTCACGTTGGAAGGCTCTCCCCGGCCACGAGGAAGAGTTCGAGCAGGTCGGAAGAAATACCCGCGACAAACTCACCGGAATTCAGGGAATCGAATTCATGAAGGCGTTCGACGCCGGCGATCACAAAGTGGTCATCCACGGCTACACCGACGAACCGACATATCGCAAGCTCGTCGACGACCCGAACGGCGCGATCGCGCAGGCGATGAAGGACACGAACATCGAAAGCGTCGGCGAATGGATGGGATCGGATCGCGGAGAGAGCATCGAGTAACTGAAATTGGCCCGGCGGAGACTCATGCCGGGCCTAAATAATCCAACTCGGCATGGTATTATTGAATGACCAGTCATTCAATGAGCCAGCCCGCCGCCCACCAATCCCGAAGAGATCAGCATGCCGAGGAGCGGCGTAATCAATTAATCGACGTCGCGCTCGAGCTCTTTTCGGAGAAGGGCTGGGAGAACACGTCAGTAAAGGATTTGGCGGAGGTCGGCGGGGTCGCTCCCGGCCTCATCTATCACTATTTCTCGAGCAAGGAAGATTTGCTGCTCGCGGTTTTCGAAAAGCACAGCTTTATGTCGGACCTGGGGAAGCTCCTTGCCCCCGCAACCGAGCAGCCAGCTTCGGCCGTACTACTCGACGTCGCTCGCGCGTACTACAAGCTCTTGTCGAAGAAGGATCCCTTCGTACGCATGTTTCTTCGCGAAGCGATGACAAATCCTGAGTTCGAGAAGAGATGGATAGACCAGTGCAACATGGCCGTGGAGATGCTTTCGAAGTATCTCGATGCTCGGGTGACGGCCGGCGAGCTGCGCCCGCACAATACCCATATTTCTGCTAGGATGCTAATCCATCCGATAGCAATCTTGAGGCTAACCGGAGGCGGTATCGAGGAGGTCGCCGATTTGGTGCAATGCCTATTGGAGGGAATCGATCGTTGAAAGGAAGCATGGTTTATAAGGTTGCCTTCGTCCTGGGTGTGGGAATATGGCGCGCGTTGGCGTCGGCGCAGGAGCCCATGACGCTCGAACAGGCCGTCGAGATCGCCAAGAAGAACGCATTTGCGGTCTTAACGGCGCAGGAGGAAGTCCGCCGAGCCGGGGGCGCCATGGCCGAAGCGAAGGGCGCGCTGCTGCCCAAGCTGACGCTCGATGCCCGATACACCCGATTCGTAGAGTCGCAGTCGGTGATCATCGACCCGAACGAGCCGCCGGTTGTGATCCGACCGATAGACCAGAAATCGCTCGCCCTCAGCCTTTCGCAACCGATCGACATCTTCAACGTGTCCAGTGTCGCGGTGGCCGCCGCGCGGTCGCTCTATTTGGCCAGCCAGGCAGAATTGAAAGATGCCGTCGATAGGGCTGCTCTCGAAGCCAAGGACTCTTTTTTCGGCGTTCTGCGCACCGAAGAAATCGTAAAAGTGGCCACGGACAAAATAGCGAGCGTCCAAGAAGCGCTTCGCGTGGCGAAGCTCAAGAATCAAGAGGGGGCCGCGGCCAAATTCGATGTCATCCGATTTCAGTCGGACCTCGCCAATGCCGAGCAGCAACGCATCCAGGCGGAAAATGATTTGGACACCGCGAAATCGCGATTTAACGTGGCGCTGGCGCGCGACATCGAAACGCCGGTTTCGCTAGTCAAGCCGGCCGAGCAGCCGAAAGTGGCCCTGTCGCTCGAAGAGCTAACGGCGAAAGCCGTCGACACGCGTCCCGATCTACTTGCCGCGAAGAGAAGGCTGAAATACCAAGAGCAGTTCAGGATTTTCCGTCAGCGCGAAGGTCTGCCGACGCTTAATCTAAGCGGCAACGTTAGCTACAACCCCGACGTGGGCGGGTTTGGAGGCGCGAGCAATGACGCGTCGGCGACGCTGGCGCTTAGCGTTCCGATCCTCGAAGGAGGAGTTCATCGGGCCCGCATCACGCAGGCCAAGGCGGAAGAAGAAAAGGCAAAGATCGAAGTCAACCGCCAGACTTTGGCGGTAACGCGCGAAGTTCGCGACGCCTACCTCGACGTCGAGGCTGCCAGGCAGCAAATCGAAACGGCGCAGCAGGCGCTCGAACTCGCCCAGGAGGCACTTCGAATAGCGCGCCTACGATATGAGGCGGGAGTCGGAATACCCCTCGAACTTTCCGATGCTAACGCGCAGCTTTCCAGCGCGCAAACCAATTTCGTTAACGCAACTTACGCCTACCGCGATGCCGTATCGAAACTACAGCAAGCCGTGGGCAGCGAGGACATCATTCAATGAGCAAGAGAACCATTCTGCTGAGCCTAATCGGACTTGGCGCCCTGGCAATTATCTTCTATTTCGTCGGCAAGCCCGATACACAAGCGCAAAAGGAAGCGGCTGCCCAAGAAAAGCTTATCCAAGACCAGAGCGTGCCCGTGACGTTCATCTTTCCAAAAGCGATGGACATTCCGGCGACGCTCGACGTTAGCGGCCCGCTAAAGACGCTCGACGAAGTTTCAGTGGGAGCGAAGGTTCCTGGACGATTGACTATCGTTACCGTCCATGAAGGATCGCGCGTCCGTCGGGGACAACTGATGGCAAAGGTCGAGACGCAGGACCTTTATGAAGAAATCCGCCAAGCCCAGGCGGCCCTTACGGCCGCGCAAAGCGCGCAGCAGCAGGCGGAGCTTTCCGCCGCGGTCAGCCCGCAGCAGTCGATGGCGGCCATACGCCAAGCCGAAGCCGGACTGAGCGCGGCCCGGGCAAAGCTGGCGCTCGTACGAGAAGGGGCGCGTCCCCAAGAAAAGGAGCAGGCGAAGCAGAAAGTCAACGATGCTAAGGCTCGTTTGGACAAGGCGCAAGTCGATCTCGACCGGGCCAAGCGGCTCTACGCCGGCGATGCCATTGCGAAAGCTGATGTCGATGCCGCCCAGCTTGGCTACGACTCGTCGCTTGCGACCTATCGCAGCTCGGTAGAAGCGTACGACGCCGTCGTCGAAGGCGCGAGGCCGCAAGAAATTTCTCAGGCGGAGGATGCGGTCGACCAAGCGGAAGCCCAAGTTCGGCTGGCGCGCAGCAACTCGGTAAGCGACCGCGTGAAGCAGGAGCAGGTTGAACAGGCCCAGGCTTCTGTAAACCAGGCGCGGGCCTCTTTGCACCTTGCGCAAATGCAGCTTGCGGACGCGGCCATTTATGCCCCTGTGGACGGCTACGTTTCCGGCAAGCCGGCGCAGGTGGGACAGGTGGTCAACGTCGGCTCGCCTATCGCGACGGTAGTGGGCCTGAAGGGAGTTTATTTCGAGGGCCAGATTCCGGAAACGGAAATCTCCGAGGTTAAAGCGGGCCAGCGAGCGGTCGTTCGGATGGACGCGCTTCCGGGAAGAACATTCGTAGGTTCGGTCGTCGCCATCGATCCGGTTGCCGATTCGCTCGGACGACAGTTTTCAGCGCGCATCGCGATTACCGCGACCGGTGGATTGCTCAAGCCCGGGATGTTCGGGCGCGCCGAAATCCTGCTCAAGAAGATTCCAAACGCGATCACGCTGCCGCTGGACGCGGTTTTGAAATCCAATGGTGAAGCGTACGTCTTCGTAGCGAATGGGACGAAGGCGCGCAAGGTTCCCGTCAGGCTCGGGCGCGTGGTCGGCCAGTCCGTCCAAGTTTCCGGAGTCGGAATTAACGACAAAGTGATTCTCAAGGGCAAGGATTCGCTCACAGACGGTGCAACGATTAGGGAGGACAAGCCGGCCGCCAAGGCGGGAACGAGCGCATGAATTTAACTCTCGCCGCTATCCGCCGACCCGTATGGGTTTGGATGCTCGTCGTTGCCGCGCTCGTGCTTGGCTTCCGCGCCCTGACGAGCCTGCCGGTGGAGCAAAATCCCGAGGTTTCGTTCCCGAACATCGTCATCCAGACTTCTTATTTCGGCGCAAGCCCGGACGAAATCGAGAACCAAATATCGAGGCGGATCGAAGACTCCGTCACGTCCGTCAGTGGCATCCAAACGATCGAATCGTCATCGACCGAGGGCCTTTCCGTCGTCAACTTGCAGTTCGATCTGCGGACGAACCAGGACGTTGCTCTTGCGGACGTCAAATCGAAGGTCGACGCCATCGTGGATCAGCTTCCTCGCGATGCCGAGAAGCCTGTCGTTTCTAAAATCAACTTCGCCGCCCAGCCGATCTTGGTGCTGGCCGCGGAAAGCCCCACGCTTTCGGCGCTCCAGCTTCGCGACCTTTTAGACAACCGCGTACGCGACCGCCTGTCTCGAATTCCAGGCGTTGCGGACGTTGGAATTTTCGGCGGCGAAGTTCGCGAAATTCGTGTTGCCGTGGATAAGAATCGTTTGCTGAGCTATGGGATGGGCATTACCAGCGTCCTCGATTCGCTTCGCGGGGCAACGCAAAACGTGCCGGGCGGCAAAATCACGCAGGGCAATCGCGAGACTGCCGTTCGCGTCGAGGGTGAGTTCAAGTCGGTAGACGAGATTCGCAATTTGGTTATTCCGGTAGCCAACCGGCAGGATCCCAACGGAACTCCGGCAATCGTACGCCTCAAGGACATCGCTACCGTGACCGACGGGCCGGCGGAGCGGACCACGATCAGCCGCGTCAATGGCCGCGACGCGGTCATCATGAGCATCCAGAAAGTTCGCGAAGGCAACACCGTGGACATCAGCCGCCAAATCGAAGGCGAATTGGATCGGATTACTCACGAAGAGCCGGTTAAATTCACAAAGACCTTCGAGAGCGCGAAGGAAGTTCAGGAATCGATTCAGGACTTAAATATGGCCCTGATAATCGGAATTATCCTGGTCATCGCAATTATTTATTTGTTCCTTCACAACCTTCGCGGAACGCTGATCGTCGCCTTTGCGATACCCACGTGTTTGTTCGTCGCGTTCGGAGCCATCCAGCTTTTCGGATTTACGCTCAATACGATGACTATGCTCGGACTTTCTCTGGCCGTAGGCATTCTCGTCGACGACGCAATCGTCGTCATCGAAAATATTTTTAGACACCTAGCCGCAGGCGACGAGCCGAAAGAGGCCGCGTTTAAGGGCCGATCCGAAATTGGGCTGGCGGCGATCGCAATCACGATGGTCGACCTCGTCGTGTTCTTGCCGGTCGGGTTTATGGGCGGAATTATCGGGCAGTTCTTCCGGCCCTTCGCGCTTACGGTCGCTGCGGCGACGATCACTTCCCTCTTCGTTTCGTTCACCTTGACGCCGATGCTTGCCAGCCAGTGGTACCACAAGGGCGAGAACGTCGAGGTCAAGAAGGGCTTCGGCAAATGGTTCGACGACCGATTCCACGCATTTGCCCATGGTTATCGTGAATTGCTGGAAAGAGCGCTGCGGCACCGGTGGCTCGTGTTTATGTCCGGATGGGCATTCCTGTTCGGCATTATGATGATGATCGGAGGCGGTCAGACGCCGAGCTATGCTGCGGCGGTTCAATCTGCAATGACCTTCGCGATACTGGCTATGGCAGTCGCTGGCATTGTGTGCCTCGTTTTTCTCCTCCGAGGGAAAGGACAAATCGCCTTACAAATCGTTATCCTGTCGACTTTGATATTTATTGGCATTGGGCTTATGGCCGATTGGATGAAGGCGCTGCTAGCGCTCGGGGCGGTGCTAATAATTGCCGGCATCGTTATCCCCATATTCCGTCGTGAAGCTCGTCCCGTTTTGTTCGGAGCTGTGGCGTTTGGCGCCGTGGTCATCGTGTTCGGCGCGTTGGGGCACTACCTCGGCGAGCACAAGAAGGCTCCCTTGCTTGCCAACCGATTCATAAACAGTGGAGATCAAGGCAGAGTTACAGTCCAGGTTACGATGCCGCCATCGTCCTCGCTCGACCGAACTCTTGCCGTTGTGAACCGCGTGGAAAAGGTGGCGCAGGCGATGCCCGAAACGGAGTACGTCACAAGCACGATCGGTTCGCAGCAGGGCGGTTTCGGCGGCGCGAATACCGGTTCGCAGTATGCCGACGTGGACGTCACTCTTTATGATAAAGCCGCGCTTCTGGATTCCCTTATGTTCTGGAAGAAGGGCGCCGGCACGCATCTTCGGACGCGCTCCATAGACAACATCGTTAGTCAGCTTCAGCAGGACATCGGCAAAATCCCCGACGCGCGCATCGTCGTCGCGGCTGCCGGAGGTTTCGGCGGCGCGCCCATCGACGTGCGAATCATGAGCACGAATCCCGACGCCGTTGCGCCGGCCGCGCAGAAAGCCGCCGAAATTGTCTCGGGAATCAAGGGAATCGTCAACGTCGAGTTAAGCTCCAAACCCGGTAAGCCCGAGCTCGTCGTCAAACCCGACCGCGTGAGGCTCGCGGATAACGATATTTCGGTTTCGGATATCGGCCAGGCTGCGCGCGTCCTCTATCAAGGCGACACTTCGGCGAAATATCGTGAAGGAGGCCGCGAGTACGACATTCGCGTGAACATGGCAGACAACGTGCGCGACGATCCACAGGCTCTAGGCTCGGTGCCCGTTGGCTTCCGGCAAGGAAACCCGGTTCGCATTTCGGATGTGGCGGAGATCAAACCATCGGTCGGCCCCGACAAGGTCGAGCGGCGCGATCGGCAGCGCCAGATTGCGGTTACGGCGCAGCTTTTACCTGGCTACGTCCCCGGAACCATTGGCGCGGAGATAACTAAACGGCTCGACGCGGCAGGCCTCGGCAAGGACGTTACGTTCCAGCTCGGCGGAGAGAACGAGGTCCAGGCGCGTGAAATGCCGTACCTTTTCAGCGCATTTTTCCTTGGGATCGTGCTCGTTTTTCTCGTTCTCGCTTCGCTGTTCAACAACGTTTTGTATCCGTTTATCGTGCAGCTTGCGCAGCCCCAAGCCCTTGTTGGCGCTTTGCTGGCATTGATGGTAACGAATCGGCCGACGGACATCGTCGTGATGATCGGCATTATCATGCTCATCGGCCTTGTCGGCAAAAACGCGATCTTGCTTGTCGACTACACGAATACTCTGCGGGAGCGCGGATATGACCGGCATGATGCGCTGGTCGAGGCCGGCCCAGTCCGACTTCGCCCCATCATGATGACCACGCTCGCGATGATTCTCTCGATGCTGCCCGTGGCGCTCGCTATTGGACGCGGTTCGGAGTTTCGCGCGCCACTAGGTGTCGTCATTATTGGCGGCCTCGCACTTTCGACCCTTCTTACTCTCTTCATCATCCCCGCAAGCTACACGATTTTCGATGACCTCTCGACTTCGGTCGGCAAATTCGTTCACAGAAAGCGCTTGGCGCCTGGGGATGGCGACGGGCACGTTCCGCCCAAGAAGGAAGAACGCCCCAGCATGCCGACTCCGTCGGGCGAGTAACCGCGGTTTGTCGGCAAGCGCGCTTACAGTAAACTATCGAGCATGCCGCAACTCACCGAGTCCTCGATCCTCGAAGCTCTTCGCGGCGTGATCGACCCCGACCTGCACCGAGACATCGTTACGCTCGGGTTCGTGAAGGATGTTCGGATCGCAGGCGACCGGGTCTCGTTCAAGGTCGAACTCACTACGCCCGCCTGTCCGGCGAAAGAAGAACTAAAGGCTCAATGCGAAACCGCGGTGCGGGCGCTAGGCGCTTCGGCAGTCGATGTCGAGATGACCGCTAAGGTGAGAGTCGCCCAAGAAAAGGCCGACTTGCTGCCGGGGGTCAAGAACGTCGTCGCGATCGCGTCGGGCAAAGGCGGGGTCGGGAAGAGCACTGTTTCGGTTAACTTGGCTGTCGCGCTCGCAAAGTCGGGCGCAAAAGTTGGGCTGCTCGATGCGGACGTCTACGGGCCGAGCATTCCTCTCATGATGGGGTGCGCGGACGAAAAACCGTGGACCGAAGCCGGCAAGATTATTCCAATTGAAAAATACGGCCTGACGATGATGTCGCTCGGTTTCCTGTTGGAAGAGGGCCAGGCCGTTCTTTGGCGTGGGCCGATGGTAGCGGGGACCGTGAAGCAGCTTCTCGGCGACGTAAAATGGGGTGAACTCGACTATCTACTCGTCGACCTTCCTCCGGGCACGGGCGATGCGCCCATGTCGCTCGCGCAGCTTGTGCCGCTAACGGGCGTGGTTATCGTTGCGACCCCGCAGGACGTAGCCGCAAACATTGCTGGCAAAGCGGTCGCGCTTTTCAAGAGGCTGAACGCTCCGATTTTGGGCGTTGTGGAGAATATGTCGGAGTTCGTTTGCCCGAACTGCGGATCGGTGAGTCATATTTTTGCCGGAATGCCCGGCAAGGTGTTGGCGGAATCGTTCGGCGTTCCGCTCTTAGGGTCGGTGCCCTTGGATCCCGCGATTAGCGAATGCGGCGACGATGGCACGCCGAGCATCATCCAATGCCCGGACCGCCCTCAAGCCGCGCGCTTTTCGGAAATCGCGGGCGAGTTGGCGCGGCAGGTCAGCGTGCACAGCTACGCTGAAACGGGCCTCATCCGCGACATAACCGCAGTGTAACGTTTTGCGCGGCCAAATTTCGTCGAGAACAAAACTTTTGCATCGGCCATGCGTATTACTGAAGCGTATGGAGAGGATTTGCCGTAGCTTTTTATGCCTGGCACTGTGGGTAACGGGCGCTGCAACTTATGCGAGTCCGATTGTGGCGACGCCTCCCGTTGCAGGGCTTACCTACAGCTTCACGCTGCACCAACACCAAGGGGTCATCTTGTTCACGGACGTCTATCCGACTGACGAACAGCATCCGACTACATGGAATTGGACCTTCAGTGGCTGTGAGGCGACTCCGACACAATCGACCGATCCTGGGCCGACGGTAACTGCTCAGAAGCCAGGAATACTGCATGCGCACGCCGAGGTCCATGTCTGGGATGGAACCGGTTACTTCACCTATGCGGACGATCTCGATACCTTTGTGATTGGCGGGCCGTTTGCGATCGGCATGATCGACAGGAGCCAAACAAGAGAACAGCGTGCGCTGTCCACTCTTCCTGCTCCGTGGCAGCCCAGCATTTTGGAGTACTTCGACTATGACCTTC
>DASSBY010000169.1:0-10691 GCA_035698285.1 Fimbriimonadales bacterium
TGCTGCAGGCTTTGCTCGTCGCCGATATCTGCCCAAACATCCGCGAACGGACCATAAATAACGTTCGAAGCCGGTGGAAATATTCCGCAGCCGATCATCAAGGAATACAATCCCACCACTTTTAGGCAGACCGTCTTCCCTCCGGTATTCGGCCCCGTGATTATAAGCGATTTATGTGAACCGCCCACAGAAACATCGAGCGGAACGGAGGCGGATCGGTCGATCAGAGGATGGTGTCCACGAGAAATGGACAAGAATCGTCCCGACTTAATAGCTGGCTCGCTGCAGCGATTGAGCGCAGAGTATCTGGCTTTTGCAAAAATGCAGTCGAGCTCCGCCAAAGCCTCAATTCCGACGAGAATTTCCCCGCCCGAATCGCCGACTTTTCGCGATAGCTCCAAGAGGATTCTTTCAACTTCCTCCCGCTCGGCCGCCTCGATTTCTCGGAGCGCATTCATCGCGTCGACGATGGGCGCCGGCTCGATGAAAACCGTCTGGCCGGATGCACTCGCGTCGTGCGCGATTCCGGGAACTTTGCCGCGGTATTGCGCCTTTACGGGCACGACGTACCGGCCTTCGCGCTGAGTATAAATCGGCTCTTGTAAATAGTTTCTCAATGAGCCGGAAATCAAGTTTTGCAGCCGATCCAGAATCCGTCGCGATTGCGTCAGCTTCTTCGCTCGAAGGGATTTCAGCGCCGGCGTTGCCGAGTCGTCGACTTCGCCATCCGGATGAATCGCTGCCTCGATTTCGTCCTGCAGGCGCGGAAGGTAAGCCAAGTTTTCTCCCAATCCCCAGAGTTCGCGCGCCCGGTATTTGGCTTTAACGAGCGCAGCTCGCAGCCGCGCCATGCCGCCGAGAGTTTCCCCAATTCGAAATAAATCTTCACCCGCGAGCGACGACATTTTTTCGGCCGCCTCGACAGCTGCGCGCACGTCCGTGGCGTTCGAATACACCGGAATTTCTCCGCCGTTATAAAGTTCCAGGGCCTCCGCAGTGCGCTTGACACCTTTGGATACTAGGTCGTTGTCGAAGCTCGGCTGCAATTCTAAGGTGGCGTCGGCGCCCAGTTGGGTATCGCAATGCCTTGAGACTTCCTCCAAAACACGCGGAAGCTCGAGGGCGCCTTCCGCGGGCGACCGCACTACCCGTCGCTCCGATATTCGGCTGTCACGGTCGTACCGATCCCTCCGCGAACATTGAAGTCTCCGATTACCTCGGCGTATCTCGGCGCGCAAACGGCCACAATATCGTCGAGGATTTCATTGATCACGGCTTCAAAATAAATGCCGCGATCGCGAAAAGCAAAATAGTAGAGCTTAAGCGATTTCAATTCAAGGCAAACCTGATCCGGGATGTAGCGCAGGGTTATCGTCGCAAAGTCCGGCTGGCCTGTTTTCGGGCAGACACTGGTGAATTCCGGCGTCACGTGCTCGATGACGTAGTCGCGGTTGGGGGCTGGATTTGGAAATGTCTCGAGGATTTCGCCGCTCACGCCAAAGATTATGACTCGGTTAGAACTTCCCGCCCACGCCGATGTCCTTATCCATAGCCCGCGCAAGAATCGCATCGATGGACACTCTGCCCATCCCGGTGAACATCAGCGCCGCGGCGATACCGAAGAGCGCTAAAGGAAATTCGAAGCCGCCTTTCGCGCTGAAAAATCCGTGCGTGATGTGGACCTTAACGATAGCCACGAAAAGATCGACCGCGATTCCGAACGCCGCTAGGCGCCCGAAGAGGCCGATAAGAACGCCAAGGCCGCCGGCAGCCTCTGCGATGACCGACAGGTAGCCGAGCCACGCTGGAAAGCCCATCTTGGCGAAAGTATCGATCTGCTCCCCTATCGTTGCCGCGCCTCCCGGGACAACCCCCATCTTTTGCAGTCCATGCGCCATCATAATGACCCCCAGGACAAGGCGCAGCACGAGCAAGGCGAGGTCTATCGATCGATCTTCCTTATCCACAGCAGTCTCCTTAGGCAAGGACGCAAATGTACCCAGTATTGATGCGAGCCGGTATTTTGAAGGAATCTTGGCAGCAAACGTCGAACATCATCCAGTGCTTCAAAGGCTCGCAAAGCTAGCGGATCTCGATCGCCGCTGGCTGTACCTTGGCCTGCTGGCGGTTATCGTCGTTTCCTCGTTCCTACGCGCGCCGCTGATGGTGCGAATGGGCCGCGAGACAAAGGGATATTACGACGCCATCGAGCGCTTGGATGGGCGCAAGCCTGTGCTCCTCGAAAGCGACTGGGACATGGGCACGATCGGTGAACTGCGGGCGCAATTCGTCAACACGGTCAAGCATCTCTTTCGCAAGAACCAACGTTTCGTCCTCATCAGCGGCACGGCGCTCGGCCCACGCTTCTACAGGCCGATGATGCAGGAGCTCGCAAAGCAGTACGGCAAAGAATATGGGCACGACTGGATTTCGGTCGGATTCAAACTGCCCGACCCGAAGCCTATCTCGATTGAAGCGCTTTCGCGCAGCTTCCAGAAAACCGCCGTCGTCGACGATTACGGGAAAAAGCCTTCGGAGTACTCCTGGCTGCGAAATGTCAAAACTGCGGACGATTGGGCCCTCGCGATAACGATAAACTACCAAGAAATACGCGAATATATCACCTATTTTTATTACAGTTCGAGAACGCCTTACATTTGCGGCATCGCGGCAATTAGCAGCACTACGCTTTATCCGTTTCTCTCTTCGGGGACCATAAAAGGAATGCTCGTCGGCTCGCGAGGAGGCGGAGAATACGAGCAGGCGATGGGCGATAAAGGCTACGCCAGCAGGTTCCTCGTCGGCCAAACGGCGGGGCATCTCCTTATTCTTCTTGCCATAGTTGCGGGCAATATCGGCCAATTCGCCAAGGGACGCCTGGCCAAGAGCGAGGCCAAAAAGTGACCTTCGACAGGGTGGGCGAATGGATCGCGGCATTTTGCGTTCTCGCGATTCTGAGCCTTCTTTGGAAAGAAAATAGACTTTACCGAATCGCCGAGCATTTGCTATTAGGACTTACGGTCGGATTTACCGCCGCGGCCACGTGGGTCGAATTATTGCAGCCACGCTGGCTCGCCCCTTGGCGGGAGGCGATCGGCAGCGGCGATATCGGCGGAATTATTTTTGGCGGCAGCGCGTTGGCGCTGGGGCTGTGCTGGTATGGCCTCTATTTCAAAAAGGGCGAATGGCTTATGCGGCTCGTCTTGGGCGTCGTGCTCGGGGCCGGCGCCGGCCAGGCGCTAAGAAATAATTTCACGCAGCAGATGCCCATCGTCGCGACATCGTTCAAAAGCCCGATTGTGATTCAAGAGGGCGCGCGGTTCGACCTCTGGGGCTCCATCAACAATTCACTATTTTTGGTCGCGCTAATTTCGGTGCTGGTCTACTTCTTCTTCATCTTCGAGCAAAGGAGCCCGATTATGCGCGGAGTTTCGCGGATGGGAAGATTCTGGCTGATGGTCGGCTTCGGCGTTTACTTCGGCAACACGATCATGACGAGGCTTTCGGTTCTAATCGAGAGGGTGTGGTTCGTGGTGGACGATTTCTTTGGCAAGATGTTCTCGTAAGGTATGAATGCGCAATGCATAGCCCCGTGACCGCGAACGCTTTCGGATCGCCCACCCTGAGGGCAATTCTCGAGAAGCACCCGTTCGTCCGTCTCGACAGCTTCAAAGAAGGCCCGCGAAACGAAGTCGATTTCGCGCGTCAAGGGCGCACACGCAAGCTCGTTCAAGGGAATCCGGACATCGACGGCGCTTACGGCCTCGCCGAGCTCATGGACAACAACCCGCTCGTTTGCGTCGACCAAGCCTCGTGCCCGGGGGCCGCGGCTACTCTGGCAGCGATCGCTGTCGCGCCTCTCGCGAAGGCCGGGATGCTTATCGAAAGGCCGGCATTCGTATTTTCGTTCGAGACGAGCGGGGACGAGATCGACCGCATCTTGGCCCTGGAAGGCTGGTCCCATGGAGCGGCGGTGGCTTCGCGTCCGGCCGAAATCGAGGGCTGCGTTATCGCGACCAGCCTATCCTCCATAACAATGCCCGCCGGCCCGCAAGACATCATCGACCTCTACGACGAATGCTTCGGCAGGAGCTTTTTCGTGCGAAGGCATGAGGGCGACGATTGGGGGCCGCACATCGTACGCGGCACGCCGAACGCAAGATTCCAACTCCACCTCAGCGAGGGCGTCCTGCGCGTGGATGTTATCGCCGATCCCAATGGCAAGTGTGGAGCTTCTCAAGTCGTGCACATGCTCAACGTCATGGCGTGCTTTGAGGAGGATCTCGGGCTTTAGATGGATCAAAACCCTTTGCATCGCCTCAACAGCCTCGGGGCGACTACGCTTTCGCCCGTCGAGCTCTTGGCGGTCGCGCTGATGAAAGACGAATCGGACTGCGATGGCGCCATGCATACCGCGCGCGAGATCATGAAGTCGATCGGGGGCATTCGAGAATTGCGCTCCATCACCAAGGCAGCGCTCATGGAGGCGGCCGGAATGGATCCCCTTAAGCGCGCACAGTTCGAGGCGCTCCTGGAGCTTGGACGTCGAACTGCGGGAGCGAGCCGGGATCGGGTTGACAAAATCGAGAAGCCGGACGACGTCGCGGCAATCTTCTCGGACCTGAAAAACGAGCGCCAAGAGCACTTTTGCGCCCTCCTTTTGGACACGAAGAACCATGTCATTGGGCGCCAGACGATCCATATCGGAACCCTTTCGGCTTCGATCGTGGGGGCTCGCGAATTCTTTCGGCAGGCTCTACTCGAAAACGCGGCAGCGATTATCGCCGTCCACAACCACCCGAGCGGCGATCCTACGCCGAGCCCGGAAGACTATGAGGTCACGAAGCAGCTTGCCGCAATCGGAAAGCAGCTCGAGATCCCGCTGCTCGACCACGTTATCATCGGGGAAAACGAATTCAAAAGCATGCAACGGCTGGGCGCGATTTCCTAAGAATCGGCGGAATCGGCTAAAACAAGCATATGCCCCAGGGATTCTCAGAAATAGTCGATGGATTGAGGGAGCGCGTCGAAAGCCTCCACCGGGCTCGAGAGTCCGCGCTGGCGAGCGGCCGGTCCATCATCCAGCTAAGCTCAAAGGCGATCAAGCACATTCACCGCAGGGAAATGGAGAAGGCGCACCAGCTTCTTTGCGACCTGAACCAACTCGTCTCAGCAGCCGCTGAAGCCGCAGAACCCTTTCCAGGCATCAAGCACGCGCCATATTTCCAAGACGCCGTCAAGGAATACGTCGAGGCGGTGACTCTGGATGCCATCATCGAACGCAAGCCGCTTCCCAACCCGGAAACGATGCGCGTGGAGCCGCAGGCATACTTAAACGGAATCTGCGAGGCCGCAAGCGAATGCCGCAGGTACGCCCTGGACGCAATGCGGCTGGGCGAAACCGAACGGGCGCGCGAACTGGTCGATGAAATGGAAGATGTTTACGACGAACTTATAACCTTCGACTTTCCCGATGCCCTTATGTCGAACCTTAGGCGAAACGTGGATGCCTTGAGAGCAGTCCTGGAGCGCACACAAAGCGACCTCGCCGTAACCGGCACGCAGCAGGAACTGATCGAGGAACTGCGCAAGGCGCGAAGCCGATGATCGGGCTGCTCGCAGCAGCGGCCATCGCCGCCCCGGCTTTCGAGGCCCGCATCCTTTGGGTCGACGCGACGGCGAACTTATCATGGACGATCGATCCCGTCAAGGTCCACAATTTCTGCCTCAAAGCTAAGGCAGCCGGTTTTAACGAGCTTGTCGTAGACGTCAAGCCGATAAACGGCAAGCAGCTGTTCGCAGCGACGCCCGATGAGAAATTTAGCAGTTTCCGCGATATCGTCATGCCTCCGGATTACGATTTATTGGCGGTTTTTGCAAAAGAAGCTCACGGCGCGGGCTTGCGTATTTCGGCGGATATTAACGCGCTTAGCGAGGGCCATACCTATTTCCCTGGAGTTGGCAAGGCATACGAAAATCCGGATTGGGAAACCAAAGTCGCTGTTCCGGAATATTTTGCGGTTCTTAGCGATGGCCGCAGAATCCCGATTATTCTCGACCCCACAACCAAACTCGGCCCGGGACAGATAAAAATTGCCGACGGCGACGGCACTGCCCTGCCTGATTCCACGGCCAAAGTCGTCCTGGCGGACGACCTCGCCGGCTCACAGATCGACCGCGTCGAGTCGAAAATGGAAATCGTGGGGCAAACGGCGGCTTTTCCCAAAATGGTGGCCGTTTTTGTCGATCCGCTTTCGGCGGGCGTGCATGATCGTCTGACGGATATCGTTCGCCGAGCGGCGGCTTATAATATCGACGGGATCGTTTTCGACCGTCTCCGCTATTCCGCGCTAACTTCGGGAATGGGCGACTCGATGCGCGCGGAATTCGAGCGCCGATACGGTCCGGTGGGCGCTTGGCCGGAGAGCATTTTTTATTCAGCGAAGGAGCCTCGTTCAGATCCGCTTCACGGCCCACGCTTCGCGGAATGGATGCAATTTCGGAGTGAGATCATTGCGGAGTATTTGCGAGATTTGCGAAATGTCATAAAAACCGTAAACCCCAAGCTCACGGTCGGCTCTTACGTCGGCGCCGGATGGGAAACATATTACGAAGTTGGCGTTAATTTCGCGACCGACGAAGCCGAGCCGCCTTATCCCTGGGCGCTCGATGAATACGGCCTAGCAGGCTACGCCGGCTATCTTGACTTTCTCATGCCAGGATGCTTTTACAAAGTCGCACGCGAAGTCGACCCCGGTGTCCAGCCCGGCAGGAGCCGCTTTACGGTAGAGGGAGGCGCGAAGCTCACGACAGGGTTGGCGGGCGACTCCACTTTCGTATACCCCGCTCTCTACGGGCTCGACTGGGAAGGCAATCCCGACGGCCTCCGCAAGGCCATTGAAACGTGCCGGCGAATCGGCAGGGGCATTATGATTTTCGATGCGGTCTACGTTATCAAAAACGATTGGTGGGACCTATTCGCCAAGGAGTTCGCCAATGCACCGCCACAGCCGCCGCACGCGATGCCGAGCCTCACTCGGCATACCTCGACGAGAAGCTGACGCACGACCCACCAAAAGCTCACGGTTGCCGCCGCTTCACAGCTTTCAATAGAAGGAGACCTGCTCCGGGGGCAACGAAAGTGGATGGCTCTGGTACCGGAATCCAGGCAATTACGCGGACGTTGCTGTCTGCATCGACGCCCCAGCCGGCGATCGTGCCGTTGTCGTCGATCGCGAGCGCACAAGTCTCTTG
Organism: Fimbriimonadales bacterium; assembly: GCA_035698285.1. GTDB lineage: Bacteria > Armatimonadota > Fimbriimonadia > Fimbriimonadales > ATM1 > JACDEQ01. The sequence goes on from DASSBY010000169.1 coordinate 7,255, forward strand.
AAACCCGGGAAAGAATTGTCGGAGATCAAGTTCCGTTCCCGGCCTTCCCGACCAGCGTAGCGCGCGATATTTGCCCGCAGGTGCGGTATGGCCCACCAGGTAGACGCCGTTAGTGTCAATAGCCTCTCCTACTCCTAAAACCAAAACAACTATCGGCGATACGTAAGTGTACACCGGATTTCGCGAGGGGTCAAGATAATTATTGGCGCGAAACATTCGGTTTGCCAAGCTGCCCATCGCGGCTAACTGCCTCAAAGGGAGACTCAGAGCGTATACAGCAGGCACGCTCTTTTCCCAACTTTCTGCGCCACGAAATTCAACTCGCGCGGTCTAAACGCTCATATTCGCTCAAGACCTTCTTGTGCTTGACTAAGTTGCCGGCGTTGCACTGATTGCGCCGGCTCTTTTTTCGAAGGGCGGATACAATCATGAGATGAAGGTAACCCTCGCCAAATTTTGCGACTACTCGTGCGTGTTGGAGGGCGGCAAAGGCTCGCTCATCGGCATGTTCGACACGATCGGGGGAAGCCAATTCCCGCTCGTCCATCCCACATTCTTCATGTGCGTCGAGCTTGAATTCGAACAGCACGAAGGCGGCCGGGAGGCCATGGTGAGACTAACCCTCATCGACGAGGACGGCAAAGAGCTGATGGGAGTCGAAGGGCAGTTCCAGGTACCACCGCCTATGGGCCACAAACCGGCTACGATGTTCCAGTCGTTCAGGATCGACGGCATGACGTTTCCCAATCCGGGTGATTATCGGCTCGATATCTTGGCGGACGGCGAACCCATCGGCGAAGCGCGTTTGTACCTAGTCCAAGGCCCGCCGCCGCATAAGCCTTAGGTAACCTTTCTTGGTGAGAGTCGGCATCTTCAAAAGCCTGAGAAACAGGATTGATCGCCTTTTTGGCAGAGGCGTCATCGATGAAGAGCTTTTCGCCGATCTTGAGACGGCCCTTATTCAGTCCGACGTCGGGGCCGGCGTCGCCGCGAAAATCATGGAGGAAGTTCGCGGCAGAGCCCGTCGGGAGCAGCTCGAAGCTCCGAACCAAATTCGCGAGGCGATCCAAACCGCGGTCGCCGCAAGGCTGCGGGCAGAAGAAAGCGCCCTTGCGACGGCGCCTTTTGGGCCGACCGTATACCTGTTTTTAGGCGTTAACGGCGCGGGCAAAACGACAACCATCGCGAAGCTGGCGCACCACTTCAAGGACCAAGGCAAGACCGTCATCGTGGCGGCCGGCGACACGTTTCGAGCCGCCGCCATCGAACAGCTTGAGATTTGGGCCGGCCGCGTTGGCGTCGGAATCGTCCGCGGCCAGCCTGGCGGCGATCCTGGGGCTGTCATCTTCGACGCGATCACGGCGGCGAAGGCTCGCGGAATAGATTATGTTCTCGCCGATACGGCAGGCCGCCAGCATACGAAAGAAAACCTAATGCAGGAATTGCAGAAGGTCGTTAAGGTCGCGGAAAAAGCCCTCGGCCGCTTGCCGCACGAGGTGCTTCTCGTCCTCGATGGCAATACCGGCCAAAACGCGATTCGCCAGGCGGAGGAGTTTTCCAAGGCAGCCGGCGTGACGGGCGCCGTGATCACGAAACTCGACGGCACCGCCAAGGGCGGCGCGGTTATCGGGGTTTCGGACCAACTCGGCATACCGATAAAATTGATCGGTATCGGCGAAAGGCCAGCGGACTTGGTTCCCTTTCGCGCGGCCGATTTTGCGCGAGATTTGGTCGAATGAAAATTGCGCATCTGTTGGCGGTTGCCTTGCTGGCAGGGTGTTCCGGCAAAAAAGTCCCGCCTGCCGCGCTCTACGGATTGGTTTTGCCGAAGTCGCCATCCTTCGCTAAGACCGAAATCTTGCTCGCGTACCGGCAAGTGGCTGCCAAACTGAATATGCATTTCAATGTCGCCGAGTATGACCGCGAGGACGTAAATTCGATCGTCAAGGCAACCAATTCTCTGCCGATTTCGCGCGCGCCGGTGGCCATTTTTTTGACGGATCCTGAGGTCACCAAGGCGACTCTTTATTCGGTGGCCAAAAAACGGCGCAACGTTATTACCATTGGCGCAGACGCCGCAATTTCGCCGCGCGTGGGCCATAGCGGGGACGATTCGCGCGATCTCGCGTATATGTGGGACATTCGCGTTGGCCAGATGCGCCACCGCGTTCGGCGGGCGTTGATAATCTTCGGCAATGCGCCGGTTAACCAGACTGCCATAACCGCCGAGCTGTACAAACAGTCGGACAAATGGCGCAAATATAAACTTAGGACGCGTCGCCTCTCCGACCTAACCGAAGACGACCTCGATTGGGCCGACCTTATTACGCCTATCGGCGAGGAAGCGGTAAGCCGATGCTTGGACGTGGACAAGCGCCTCTTGCCGGTCGACGGTTCGGAAACCTCGCTCGGATTACTTCGCAGCGGGCGCGTCGACCTAATTTTTGCCCCCGGTTATTTTGAAGTCGGCCTGCGAGCTGCGCGAATAGCGCGAGAGTTCGCCGTCTATGGCAGCATTCCGAACCGCGACATCGCAACGCCTTATAAAGAAGTGGTCAAGGACACGATAGATTGGTACCTAAAATATCGCCACTCGACTCCTTAAACAACTTTCCCCGTCCGAAAAACATCGAGCTCGGGTTCCTCGAATTGGAAGACCGGATAGCCTCCCGGGCCGAAATTCATGTCGATAAGCGGACGTATTACTTGCTCGTTCATGACCCTATCTGCGAGGTCCCGCCGAAGACCTGCCAGCTGCATCATCAACACCTGAAGATGCACCTTGCCGAGTGCGAGTGATCCCACGCGCTGAGAATCTTCCGTCGTAAGCGTCTGCCCCAATATTGCGCGCGCTATTTCGCGATTGTGATAATCGATCGCTTCGAGGTAGCTGCTCTGCGCTTCCCTTGCTCGATCCAACAGGGAAATGTCGACGTCGTCCGGATATACCGCGGCCGATTGCCTTTGCAGCTTGTCTAACGCGTCCAGCAACGCCAACTGACCGTCTTCGGACATCCCCCGCTTGAATTTACCGAGGACCGTCGGCGACGCGAACTTTTCCAAGTGCACACTCCATTGGATAATCATTTCGCGCTTTATCGCCCAATGGCGGTGGGCCGCTCGAAGGTCCGGTTCGCCCGTTGGCCGCCCATAGCGCCGCCCATGCGCAAAAACGATGAATTTTTGTACCGGCAGCGATTTCTGCGCTGAACCTGGCACGTGCAAAATCAAGTTGAGCACGTTCAAGAATTCATCTACGTCGAACCCAAAAAGCGCCGGATCCTTAGGCTTCGCCGAATGCAGCCGGACAAGGCCGCGAAACTCGCCGGCGTCGGCGACAAAGATTTTTTCGAGCACCGCATGGCCTTTGGCCAGCGCATCCATAGCGTCGAACAATATGCCGGTCGCGCTGCCCTCCATTTCCGCAAATGAATAGG
>DASSBY010000170.1:0-2451 GCA_035698285.1 Fimbriimonadales bacterium
GTATATGGGGCCCAAAGCGCTCCCGCCGATTCGGACGCAAAGCTCGCGGATTCGGTCCTCGGCGAAGCCCGGCTTGCCCTCTTTGCACTCCGCATAGAGGGCAAGCATAACGTCATCCAGCGAATTTTTGCCGCCGGTTTGCGCGCGGATGGCCATGTCGAGGCACCAGCCGATCAGCTTGCCCTTGCTGTAATAGTCGATTCCATACCCAGAGCTATTTCCGGCCTCCCAAACGCGCAAACTTGCGTCGCGTGCCGAGACCTTCAGCCGATCAGGATCGCGAGCCAAAGCGCGAAGCCCGTCGCTGAGAGCGGCAAGTACTTCTTGCCGAGACTTCAATCCGGCGCGAAATGTGATGACCTCCGCATAATAATCGGTCACTCCTTCCAGCCACCACAGCGCACCGGTCGCCGCAGGCTTCGTGTAGTCGAACGGGCCGAGCGGCAGCGGGCGAATTCTCTTTACGTTGTATCTGTGGAAATATTCGTGCGCGAGAAAGCTTGCCGCGCGATCGGCCGACATGCCGGGCCACATGGCAAGTCGCGCGGAGTCGAGATGCTCGAGCCCCCCGCCCGGTCCTCCGAAATCGAGAAAAAAAGTGTAGCTTTTGGAGGGAATCTCACCGAAAAGCTTGCCACATTCGGCGGCTATCTTTGCGCAGACATCCGCGAAAGGCTTCAAATCCGTGGCTCCGACACGCCCGAAGCCGGCGATTCGGAATGGTTTGCCGCCTACGGTAAACGGCTCGACCTTGAGCTTGCTGCCCATGACCAGTGGCGAATCGATCAGCCAATCGTAATTCGGCGCGGAAAAAACACCATCTCTATTTTCAAGCGGCGAAACGACCTTCGCGTCCGCCGTTGGATACGGCGTCACGGCAAGAGTCTGCGGCTCCTTTACATGGCCAGAGAAGTAGCCCAGCACAGCGGGACCCTGAATGAACGCTTCGTCGGCTGTTATCCGCAGATTCTCGCTGAAAATTCCGGGGTCGCCGCTGGCCACGGTATAAAAAACTGCATCGGCGCCGCCATCGATCGTCCATAGATTCGCACTTGGATGCTGAGCCTCGACTGGCGCTCCGGCCCGGCTGAATTTCACGTTAGCGAGACCCTTTCCGAGGTCTACGATTCGGTAGTCGCCGGGAGCCCAGGCGGGCATTCGAAACTCCGTCGAGGGTTCACGATCGAGCGTAATCTTGACAAAGGCCCGGTCGTCGCGAATCTCGACGTGGTAATGCGCGGCGATGGCGGAAGCGGAAAAGCATAGAACGGGCAGAGCCGCAAAACGGAGGTTCACAACCCTATTCTGACGCCTGGACGTCATAGCAGTTGTGATGCTTTCACTCCTAATCTTCGTAGTGGCCGCTCCCGGACCGACGCTTCAAGACGCCGTGCAAACGCGCCTAAAGGATGTTTCGTTCAGGGTCACGCTAACCTGGAGCAGCAGGGAAGAGCTTTCGAAAATCAACCGCGATTTCGCGATGGGCTACGAGGCCAAAACGGCGAATGTTAAATACAAAGAGCCTCTGATGCTTAGGGGCAGCGCGACGATCAGCGGCCAAAAAGCCGATTATTCGATCGTTGGAGACACCAAGACCTGGTACGTCCGTCGCATCGGCGCAAAGGTTCGACAATCCGTCGGCGAAGCTCCCGGAAAGCGCCAGACAATGCTCGATTTCGGCATCATCACTCCGGCGATGGCGAAGACTTTCCTGACGGGAACGTTTCTGCGCAAGGAAGGCGAACTGGCCGTATTCGATCTCCGCTACCGTACTAAAAAGGACACGAGCCGCCACCGAATATGGGTTGATCTCGCCAAGCGCGCGATTCTTCGGAGAATGTGGTACAGCCAGAAGGGCCAACTGATGGCCACGTTTACCTACGCGGGCCAAACCAAGATGAATGGCGTTTGGATGCCGACGACGATGACCGTTTCGAATGCGGAAGGCGTGAAGGCCGGGACTTCGAAGATCGACCAAATCTTGGTCAACCAGGGCATCCCAGATTCCGCCTTCAAGCTTTAGCCGTCACCAGCTTCCGCCTCCGCCACCGCCGAAGCCGCCGCCGGAGAAGCCGCCCCCGCCGCTGAATCCCGAACTGCCGCCGCTGCCACCGGAAGAACGGGGTGGAGTCGTTGCGGCGTAGCCCATGTCGTGGCTGATAGTTCCCAAATCGCTGCCGAAGTTGACGTAACTGAATCCTGCGTAGCTGCCGCGATACCAAGAAGGGGGCTCCGTCAGAATGCCGTCAAAGGCGGAGGACCATTCCTTGGTCAGGTCGAAGGCGACCGCATGAGGCAGATATTCTTCGAAAAGCGCCATGTCGGGATGCTTCTTCGTGACCCAGTCGAGTTCCTGGCCCCTGGCGCGCCCAATAAACTCAGCAAATCCCTTTACGCTTTCAAAAGCCTTTGCGCCGGCCGGAGTTCGCTTCGGCATGCCGCCAGAAAATA
>DASSBY010000171.1:0-6067 GCA_035698285.1 Fimbriimonadales bacterium
CAAAGTCGCCGACCCGGGCATCAAACCGGGGGTCGTCCTGAACGTGAGTCTTCTCGACCGCGCCGCCGCTGCAATAAGCGAGCTTTACCGGTCCAAAGGCTACTTCGCGCGGATCAGCAAGTTTGAGCCCGACAGCCAGCAGCCCGGCAAGCTTATCGTCGAGATAGTCGAGGCCCGCGTCAACAAAATTATCATCACTGGCAATAAGCGAACGAGGCTGTCGGTTTTCCAGAAGCTGATGGACACGAAGGAAGGGAACCTGCTCAACCAGCGAACATGGTCGGAAGATCTGCGCCGTATCGTCGACACCAGGTGGTTCGACAAGATCGAGCCGGACAGTTCCGAGCCCGACGTTGGAAAGGTGAACCTTCTCCTCGACGTAACGGAAGGACGCACGGGTCTGTTTAATGTCGGCCTTCAGGTCGACCCTCGCAACAACCTTGCGGGCTTCGTTAGCCTAACGGAGTCGAACTTCAACGGAACGGGCAAAACGATTGGCGTAAACCTATTACAGTCTGCTCAAGGCTTGGGTACGAGCGTCACCTTGGACTACGGCGACCCCTTTATCGACAATCATCGGACGGCGCTTACCGCCAGCCTTTATTCCAAGCAAAGCCTCGTGTTCGGCGGCTCGCTCTTCGGAATCGGCAACGGGAGTCTTAACGACGAAGACCGATTTTCGCAAAGAAGAACCGGAGGAAGTTTGGGGCTATCGCGGCCCTTTGGACGGGAGATTCGAGGCAACGTCGCCCTGAAGGCGGAGCGAATCGATACGGTGAATTTCACTCCCGACCCGGGCGAAGAGTTTATCGTGCAGGATGGCGACGTCGCGTCGATCACGCTGGGCATGACGCGCAATACTCGCGATAACAGCGTCGATCCCGCGAGCGGCGATTGGCTCCACGTCGCAATGGAGCCAAGTTTTTCGGATATCACTTCCGTCGGTGGGCAAAACACCGGCTTTCCGATCTTAGGCCAGAACTTCTATTCAAAATTCAGCGTCGACTATCGAAAATATTTCAGCTTTGGGCCGCCGCGAAAGCCGGAAGAGTTCGACCAGCCCCGCAAAGTCGTTGCAGCCCGCATTTTCGCGGGAACGATTACCGGCGACATGCCATTCGTCGAGCAATTTTTCGTTGGCGGTTCGAACGGCGTTCGCGGATATGCTGAGGACCGATTCTGGGGCAGAAATGCTTTCCTGGCACAGCTCGAATATCGCCACCCAATCCAAAAGTCGTTCAACGTGATCGGGTTCGTCGATTACGGCGGCGCTTGGAATGGTTATGGCTCCGTACGCGAATTCACGCAGTCGCCGGGCGTAAACCTTCATCTTGGCTATGGCGTTGGAATAAATTTCAAGACGCCGTTCGGGCCGATCAGACTCGACCTCGGCTTCGACGAAGACGGGCATCCGCGTTCACACTTTTTGATCGGCGGCAGTTTCTAAAAATCAGGAGCAAATACCATGGACAAAAAACTCGGAATAATTATCGTATGCGCAACGTTGGCCTTCGCAGCGTTAGCGCTTACTGCCTTCCAACCTCAGGCGATGAAATTCGCCGTCGTTAACTTGGCGGATGTCGCCGAAAAATCGAAACTCGGCATTCGAGAAAAGAAGAATTTCGAAGACCTTCGAACAAAATTCACGTCGCTTATGCAATTCATGACCGCGAACAAAGTCATGAAGCGCGAAGACGCGACCAAGCTTGTCGATTTGTGGCGCAAAGAGAAGCCAACTGCCGACGAAACGAAGCAGATGGAAGCGATTAAAACGCAAGCGCAAAAAGACAGCGACGAATTGCGACGGCTTATAAGCCTTTTGAATCCCACGGCCGACGACCAGACGAAGATTCGCTCTATGTCGTCATTAGCGCAAAGCACCGAAGACATGCTCGACCAACTCGATAACATGCTGGGACGCGCCATGCAGGACCAAGCAGCCGCAAAGCAGGCCGATGTCCTCAACAAGGCCCGAGGCGCCGTCCAAAAAGTCGGAAAGCGCGACGGCTATACGTTGGTCATGGAGTCCAACGTAGCTCCCTACGGGGCGACGGATGTAACGGACGATGCACTCAAGGTCATGGATTCCGACAACCCTTAGCATTCTCTTCCTGGCGAGCGGCTGCCGCCAGGCGCCACAGCCGCTCGTTTGGGTGGACGAAGCAAAGGTAGCGAAAGCGGTGTCCGTCGTCACGCCGGCGGGCGAAAACAATCTGCGAATGTCCGGCGCCATCGGCTCTCGCACGGAGTCGCTGCCGCCGTTGAGGCCGAGCCCTCGCGGGACCGAGGAGATCACCATGCGCCGCGCGGAAGCGGAAGCCCTGCTCGAAAACCAGAAAACGGAGGCTCTAACGCGCTTTATCTCGGCATACCGGGCACAGCTTCTGGCCGCAGCGCGAGTTACGGCGGCGACTCTCGAATCCGAGCTTGCCGAGCGGGCCGACGCGCGCGCCGAACAAGCCATCGATGCCACGTACTCGCTCGTAACACAGAACGTCGACGAGCGCGCGAAAATACTGGCCCGTCTTGCGTTGTTGACCAAGTGGCCGGAACTTGTGCAATTGAATTTTTTCCCTATCGCGAGGTCCAGCGCGGTTCGGGACAAATGGGAATCGGAGGCAAAGCAGCTCCGGGAGGACCTCTCGGCCCTCGACCGCTCGGTCTCTGATAGGATTGATGCGATCTTGAGCGGAAACCGCGCGCTTTTGGATGCCGAAAGCAAAGAGCTTGCGCGCAGAATACAATCGGAATTCGACAAAGCCGAAACGGAAGCCATCGAAAAGGCTCGGCAGCGACTCACATCTGCGGATAGGAAAATTCCCAGTCTCCTAACTACGCGGCAAAGTATTTTGCATCCTTCAGCCGGTGGCGCGATCACGATTCCGGCGGTCGTTTTCGACGAGCCTCCAATTCCGGAGCCTGTAGCCTTGCCGCCGCCAAGCGACGCGATTCAGACCCGCCTCAACATTTGGGCGAGGATTCACGGGTACAAACTTGGGCGAGGCCCGAATGGCGCCGTCGACAAGACCGGAGAATTTATCGCTTGGATCAATCACCGTTAGGCTGGACTTTATTCGAACTCGCCGAGATCGTGGGAGGCGAGCTTCACGGCCCCCCGGATTTGCGCATTACCCATCCCGTCCCCGCCGGTGAAGGCGGTACCGAAGGCATCACCTTCGCGGAGTCGAGCAAATATCTCGAATTGGTCGAGGCGACCGATGTTGGCGCAGTTTTGGTTAGCTTCGACACTGAAGGTTGCTCAAAACCCTATATCAAGTGCCAGTTTCCACGGCAGGCGTTCGGAAGAATTTTAGCGATCGCTTGGCGCGAACTCCCCCTCGACGAAGGCGTTCATTCCACTGCCCTGGTCGCGGAGAGCGCGAAAATCGATCCCCACGCCAGGGTCGGTGCGTATTGCGTTATCGAGGACGGTGCCCGCGTGATGAGCGGGGCGAGAATCTATCCGTTTTGCTACATCGGCGCCAACTGCGTTGTCGGTGAAAGCTGCCGCATTTATCCGCAGGTCTCTCTCTATCGAGACGTCACCGTGGGCGATCGGTCGTCGGTGCATTCCGGGACCGTCCTCGGGGCCGACGGTTTCGGGTACTTTTGGGATGGCGAGCGGCATCGAAAGGTCCCACAGGTGGGCGGCGTTCGGATCGGCGAAGACTGCGAAATCGGCGCGCTGACTGCGGTCGATCGAGCAACAGCTGGAAGCACAAACATTGGCAATGGGGTGAAAATCGACAATCTCGTACAGATCGCACACAACGTATTCGTTGGCCAAGATTCCGTGATCGCGGGACAAACGGGAATCAGCGGCAGCACCCGCGTCGGAGCGCGAAACACTTTTGCCGGGAAAGTCGGCCTCAAGGACCACATCACGACGGCCGACGACGTAACGATAGCCGCCGGAACTGCCGTGACGAGCGACATCGACCAGCCCGGCGCGTACTGGGGCAACCTCGTCGCGCGTCCGCTCAGTCTCGAAAAGCGGATCCAGGTTGCGTTGGGCGAGCTGCCAGAACTCGTCAAGCGTGTCCGCCATTTGGAGGCGGAAATAGAGAAGTTGCGGGCTAAATCTTGAAGTTTGAGTTCGACCGGCGTACGGTGGCCTCCCAGGCGGAGTTCGAGGGCGCGGGCATTTTTAGCGGAGCGGTGTGCCGGGCGACTGTGAGCCCGGGGGCGGGCGGAATCGCTTTCATTTTAGGCGCGAATCGCACGGTCGCCCACCCCTCGACGGTGACGGAAACCAGCCGCAGCACCAGCGTTGGCGGCGTTCGCATGGTCGAGCACCTCATGAGCGCCCTGGCCGCCCACGAGATCACCGATGCCGAGATCGAGGTCTCTGCCCCGGAAATGCCGATTCTCGGCGGAGGCGCCCTGGAATACTTTTCCGGCCTCAAAGCGGCCGGCACGGCGAAGACGGGCAAGACTTCCGCCGTCGGATTATTCGGCCGCGCCAATCTGCAAGAAGGGCTCGAGCGGATCGGAATTTCGGCAGGAAATGGCCGCTGGCGATACGAATTCGAGCGAGACTCCTATTGGCCTGGAAAGCTCGTTTACGAATTCGCTTTCGAGCATTCCGACTACGAAACGGAAATCGCCCCCGCCAAGACTTTTGCCTTTGTCGACGAGGTCAGGGCCATGCAAAAAGCCGGCCTCGTGCACGGTGGCTCCGAGAAAAACACGCTCGTGATCGGCGAGGACGGGTATCGTACTGAGCATCGCTTTAGCGACGAGCCGGCTCGTCACAAGATTTTGGACTGCATGGGTGACCTGGCCCTGGCCGGCGTTCCGCTTAGATTTCTCAATGTTGTGGCCGAGCGTACGGGTCATAGAATGAACGTCGAAGCAGCGCGAAGGCTGGTGGAAATATGCAAATGGGAGAATTAGAGGGAATGGACACCGTAGAGATACAGCAAATCTTGCCGCACAGGTATCCGTTCCTCCTCGTGGATCGTATGGAAGAACTCGAAGTGGGGAAGAAGGGCCGCGGCTATAAGAACCTTACGATAAACGAGCTCTTTTTCCAAGGCCACTACCCGGGCATGCCGATTATGCCGGGTGTCCTGATCATCGAGGCCATGGCGCAAGTTGGCGCGCTCGTTCTGCTTTCGGATCCCAAATTCGAGGGCGTCCGCCCGCTCGTGGCCGGTCTCGACAACGTAAGGTTTCGCCGCCGCGTTGTGCCTGGCGACCGCCTTATAACGACGGCGGAAGTCGTCTGGTTCCGCAAGGGCATAGGCTGCATGAAGGGCACCGCAACGGTCGACGGCGAGCTCGCAGCCGAAGCCGATATCACTTTCAAGATCGTCTACGCCGAGGAGGCGCGTTGAGCCTCATTCATCCCACCGCGATCATCGACCCCGGCGCATCCATCGGCAAAGGCACCAAAGTGGGGCCTTTTTCTATAATCGAGGCGGGCGCAAAGCTGGGCGAAGATTGCCTCGTCGAAAGCCATGCGGTTATCCGCGGAAATGTCACTTTGGGCGATCGCAATGTGATCGGCCAGTGCGCGATTGTCGGCGGAGATCCGCAAGATCGCAAGTATAGCGGCGAAGAGACTTACCTAAAAATCGGCAACGACAACGTCTTTCGCGAATTCGTAACGCTGCACCGCGGCACCGGCGCCGGGAAATCAACCGTCATCGGAGACGATAATTTCCTCATGGCTTTTACACACATTGGGCACAATTGCACAATTCACGACCACGTAACGATAGCGAATAGCTGCGGAATAAGCGGGCACGTCACCATCGAAGATCGCGCCAATATCGGCGGAATGACGGGCGTGCATCAATACGTAAGAATAGGAAAACTCTCCATGATCGGCGCGATGTCCGGCGTCGGGCGCGATGTTCCTCCTTTTATGCTCACGGAGGGCCGACGCTGCCGCGTTTACGATATTAATGCGATAGGGCTGAGGCGTTTGGGATTTAGTTCGGAAGTACGCATGGCCCTGCACAAGGCCTGCAAAATCATCTATCGCTCCGATCTTCCCACGTCCGATGCGATTGCACAAGTGCGCGCAGAGGTCGAGCCGTGCGCAGAAGTCGATTACCTT
>DASSBY010000172.1:0-11725 GCA_035698285.1 Fimbriimonadales bacterium
AAATCAATGGTTTTGGCCATTTATGCTCCATCTTCCAAAATGTCGCTCAATTCCGTTGGCATGTCTTCGATCGGCTTATGACTAAGAACTATTTCGTCTCCGGAAAGGGAAGCGATAATGTTGTGTTTTGCCCAATAAGGGTCCTCTTCCAAGTAATCCAATCTCCAATGCGAGCCGCGGCTTTCCTTGCGTTCGAGGGCCGATCGCAGAATAACCTCGCTGCTATGCAGCATAAAAAGCGTGTCTCGCGCGGCGTTCCACCCGGGATTGTACGCTGCAGTACCAGAAACGCGGAGATGTTTTGCGCGCGCCTGCAGTTCGATGACCTTAGCCAGGGCTTCGTTAAGGCTGTCCTCCGTCCGGGCAATCATAGCTCCTGTTTGCATTGCTTCCTGCAATTCCGTTTGAATCGTGTACGGGTTTTCGCCGCTGTCTCCCTGCAGCGGCCGCATCAAAAGGTTGACTTCTTCATTAATTTGATTCGCATCCACGCTGCCGTGCGGGTTGGCTAATGCGAAATCGGCGGCAGCTTCGCCGGCTCGCCGCCCGAAAACCAAAATATCCGTTAGCGAATTTCCACCGAGCCTGTTCGCGCCGTGTAATCCTGCGGCAACTTCGCCTGCGGCGAACAGACCAGGCAGCGTCGTCGCACAGCTTTCGGCATCATTCACCAAGCCGCCCATAGCGTAATGCACCGTGGGACTCACTTCCATCGGCGATTTCGTAATGTCCACGTCGCCAAGATGAAGGAACTGTTCGTACATGCTCGGCAGTTTCTTCTTAATATAATCCGCGCCCTTGTGCGAAACGTCCAAATAAACCCCGCCGTGCTCACTGCCGCGGCCGGCTTTGACTTCTTTGTAAATCGCACGCGACACGACGTCTCGCGGCAAAAGTTCCGGCGGACGGCGGTTGTTTTTCTTATCGGTAACCCAACCCAACGCCTCCTCGGGCGTGTCGGCAGTCTCCTCGCGATAAAAATCGGGAACATGGTTGAACATAAAGCGCTCGCCGTTGCCGTTCTTGAGCACTCCACCTTCTCCGCGAACGCCCTCTGTCACTAAAATCCCTCGCATACCCGGCGGCCAAATCATGCCGGTGGGATGAAACTGCATCATCTCCATATCCTGCACCTGGGCGCCCGCGAGAAATGCCATCACGAGCCCGTCGCCCGTCGATTCCCAGGAATTGGACGTATAGCGAAACATCCGCCCCCAGCCTCCGGAAGCGAGCACGACGGCCTTCGCTTTAAAAACGACGATACTACCGTCCGATCGTTGATACCCCACCGCGCCGATTACCCGGTCGCCGTCTTTTAAAAGGCGCGTCATCGTCGTTTCCATGTGGCAATCCATGCCCATAAAAACAGCCCGATCCTGCAGCGTTCGGATTAGTTCAAGGCCCGTTCGGTCGCCGACGTGCGCGAGGCGACGATATTTGTGCCCCCCGAATGCCCGCTGGCTAATTAGGCCCTCGGGAGTCCGATCGAACACCGCTCCATATCGTTCGAGCTCAAGGATCCGGTCAGGAGCCTCCTTGGCATAGATCATCGCGGTCTTCCAATCGTTTATGAATTTACCGCCGCGCATTGTGTCCCGAAAATGGACTTTCCAGTTGTCGTCCGAGTCGTAATTCCCCAGCGCCGCCGCTGCCCCTCCTTCGGCCATTACGGTGTGTGCTTTTCCGAGAAGCGATTTGGTTACGACGCCAACGCTGCAGCCTTTTTCGCGAGCGCCGATAAGGGCCCGCAGCCCTGCGCCGCCAGCTCCGATTATGAGCACGTCGAATTCAAAAGTGTTGTAATCAGCCATTCGTCACCTTGAAGAACACGTGGTCCGTCAAAACGCCTGACGTAACGAGGCGGATATAGACGTCGGTGAGTGCGACGCCGAAAAGGCTCGTCCATGCCCAAAGCTGATGATTCTCATTCAAAACGGTGGTCTTCTTCCAAAGGCCGTAGCGTGTTTTGTTCATGACGCTGCAGCTGAAACAGTCGATTCCACCGCCGATAAAATGCCTCCAAGAATGGCAGCCAAACGTATAGCAACTGAGGAAAATAACGTTCAGCAAGAGCACGATCGTCCCAACGCTCACGCCCCAGCCGTCGATAAATCGCGTCGACTTGATAACGTCGTAGGCCAGAATAAAAATAAAAATCGCAGCAGCGTAGAACGCAAAGCGGTGCAGGTTTTGAAATGCCATCGGCCAATATTTCTCGCCGGTGTATTTCCCCCAAGGGCTTTTCGTCCCTTGGACGGCGCAGGCGGGCGGTTTTCCAAAGAACGAGCGGTAGTACGCTTTGCGATAGTAATAGCACGTGAGCCGGAAACTAAGCGGAAAAGGGAGTATGAGAAGCGCCGGCGAAACGTGAAGCCCAAAAATGCTCCAATTCACGGCAATGAGCGGCGAATAAAGGGGGCTCAGCAGGTCTCCGACTGCGCCGCTCAGAAAGGCGGGGCTGCCATCCGTCATGTAGTAGTTGTTCTCAAACGTCCGCCACGTTGCATAAACCACGAAGGCGGTCAAGACGATTACGGTAAGCAGGGGCTGGATCCACCACGTATCGCGACGAATAGAGCCGGCGGGGATATTCGTATCACCGGCGGTTGACATCGGCAGTCCTCGACATTGGAATTATCTTATCTTAGCACCGCCGCCGTTTCGCACATCTCGACGACCATGCGTTCCACGGTCTCTTTCGGAAATGCGGCGGGCAGCTGTCCCTTAAGACGCAGATCGGCATCGGAAAGCGCTCTCAGCATAGCCGCGATCACATCGATGGGTAGCCTCCGGGCGGTATCGAGTACGCGGGATCGCGCGTACTCGTTGGCGGCTGCCAAGTTGTGGCGCTTGACCAGAATCCCTTCGGCTTTGGCGGGAGATTGATTTGCGTCGATGCAGGCCCTTGCCTGCCAAAGCAGGCGCAGTTGCCGGTGGATCATCGGAAACAAACTTCGAACGGCGGCCTCCTCTATCCGTCCGCTGTCTCGAACAAGGCGTCGCAGATTTTCCAAAGCCGTGCCGAGGTTTCCCGCAGAAATGGCGTCCAGCATCTTGAAAACCTCCCATTCTTGGCTGGGGGCAGCGACCTTGACAACAATGTCGCCCGTGATCGGAGAGGTGTTAGCGTAGAGGGCACATTTCTCAAGCTCTGCAATGGCATCGGTCAAATTGTGGGACGTCATCTCTGCGAGCTTGGATGCCGCGCCCCGGTCGAGCCTCGATCCAAGCTTTTCCGCGCGTTTCTGAAGCTCCACGATGAACGCGGAAGCGGCGGGCGCCACGCACTTGACAACCTGGTCGGCGGCTGCGACGATGGTTTTCTCGGCAGCAGGAACACGCCGCTCATCCTCCTGTGGGTCGAAAACAAAGACCAGCAGGCTCGTTTCCGGGAGTTTCTCGAAGGATTGCGCAAGCCGCGTGGCCTCTGCATCCTTTATTTTGTCGGCTCTCGAAACGATGACGAGCCGGCGGGGGGCCAGGAAAGGAACTGTCGCCACGGTATCCAAGACTGCCGATGCGCTCAACGAGGCGCCATCCACCTCTTCAAAGTCGTAAGCGTCCGTACCGTCGGCGCCGGCGAGCGATTTCAATTCGGCAATCTTCTCGCGAGCGAGCAGCGTTTCCGCCCCCGTGAGCGCGTAAACGCGCGGTGTACGTTTAGCTGCCATTCGCGCTCCTTTGAACATCCAGTTTAGAAATGTCCTCCCTGAGGCTGCGCAATAGGTCTCCATTCGCCGGCGCGGAAGAATACAGCGCATTTTCGAATGCGCCCGCGATCCGCATTGCTGTTTGCCCGTCTTGCGCGGCGAGCGAGAATGCCGCCGCATATTCGCGTGTGGTCTCGCCGGGCGACTTGGGCCTGCGCAGCGTTCCTTGCAAGGCTCTCAGATACCGCGCGTAAAGCGGCCGTAAACGGGCCATGTTGGCGTCGACCGCGCGCCGGTCCGTCAGTCTATTCCGAAACGATCCGATAAGGAGCGCAAGTAAGGCAAGGCCGAAGACCGTGCCGCCGATCCAGGCCCCAAACTCCAGGTTGCCCCCGGATTCTTCGTCATCGAGCAGCGCGCCGACGCCCCCGCCCGGCACCTCTTCAGCGTCGGCCGTCGCGTCGAATGGCACCCATCCGTAGCCCTGGAAATAAACCTCGGTCCACATGTGTGCATCCCTGTCGCGGATTGTGTAGGTGTCCCCGCGGCGCGTCCTGTGGTCGACTAGATAGCCGGTAACGACTCGTGCCCGCAAGCCGGCGGTGCGGCAGAGAACGGCGAGGGAAGATGCAAACAAGTCGCAATAGCCTTCATGCGTATCGAAAAGAAACGCCTGGACGCGGTCGGCATTCCGCGGGATGGGGTCCGCTTTTAAGTTGTACTTGCATCGGCGGTCGATTTCGGCGATAAAGGCTCGGACCAAATCATAGTCGTTCGACTCCCGGTCGGCTATGCGCCGGGCAAGAGAGTGAACAGCCGGTGGAATTCTGTCTCGGACGTCGCGAACGTAAAAATCCCTCAGGCCCTCCCGGTTTGCTGGGGGAGCGGCCCG
Organism: Fimbriimonadales bacterium; assembly: GCA_035698285.1. Classification (GTDB taxonomy): domain Bacteria; phylum Armatimonadota; class Fimbriimonadia; order Fimbriimonadales; family ATM1; genus JACDEQ01. The sequence continues at coordinate 4,543 of DASSBY010000172.1, forward strand.
CAAAAACTCGGGGGAGGTAACCGGCAGGAGAGCTTCTTGGTAAAACGTTCGGCCCTGGCCAACCAGGCGGTCCATGGCGAGGAAGTCTCCATCGTGCAAGGAAACGCCTCCTTGGTATTCGATTCGCACCGGGAATCCCGGCGAAAAGCTGCGCGCGAGGCTGCGATACAAGGCATCGATGGTGAGCGCAACGCGCTGGCCGAAGGCGACGTCGGCCGGAGGCGCAGCAACGAAGACGCGCGCGTGCTCGACGTTCGATGTCGGTTTCTCATTTTGGGGATCGAGGCTTACAAGGTTGGTTTCATTGCTGGAATCCCAGCCGCTGCCTTTGTACGCGCCATAAGTCTGACTTCGCAGATATTCGATTTGCGGAAAGCGCGTCGTCATTTTGAGGACCGTTATGTTCGAAGAGGTTGCCGGTCCATTTCCGATCTGCGCCGCTACGGTCGCAAACGGATTTACTATTCGCGAAAGGTTGCCCGAGATAGCCCGAAACTCAGGCTCGCCGGCGAGCTTTCTTACAGCGCCTCCGAGAGGCGGAGCGATAAACCAAGAGGCTCCGCCAACGAGCAGGACGGAAGCTATGGCTAGCGCAGGTCCGGCCACGGCTCGCCATGGACCCCTGTAAAGGACGTTGAGGTCCTTGTAACCTGCCGCCCGGGCGACGGAATACATGACGCGTGTATGAAGGCGCGTCAGGAGCACAGCCACGCTGATCATAAAGAGCACAAGCGAAATTTCGAAGTGGCCGGCAGTTTCAATGTAGCTCTGAACGCCGAAAAGCGCGATCGCGGGCACCAGTTGGAAGAGCATCGCATCGTCGCTCCAAAGGAAAAAGCTGCTGATGATAATGAACCAGCACAGGAACGCCGCCGGCGCGAGCTGCCAGGCAAAGCCGCCGCCGGGGAGCATACGGTTCAGAACATCGAGGTTTATCGCCACCAAAAGGGCTAGACCGAGCATGATGTAGCCTACGTGCTTGGTTAGTCTGGCCGCCATGCCACCAACGCGCACGAGGTAGCTCGCGGCCATGCCGAGCCAGCTCAGAGTGACGCAGGTAGCTCCAAGCTCCGGTTGGAGCACCGCCAAACCGCTGCTATAAAGCGGAACGGCGAGCGCCGCGGCGAGCAGTAGATAGTCGGAACCGCTCGCTCCGAGCGCCTGGTATTGCTGCTCTGCGCTATCGTCTCTTGTCTTGTGAACCATAGGGGTTTGGAACTAATTTGATGGAGATGTTCGGCGCCGAAATCGAAGCGAGAAAATCAGGATCTGTTGCCGGGTAGAAGCTTCCCACAGATTTGGACCCTGAGTACTGTTCGGGATTGTAAACGAGAACGAGGACCGAGCATCGCGTGACCAATTTTCTAAGCTCGGCCGCAACGCCGCCTTCAGCGGCGCTCAACATGACGAGTACGGTCGTTCCCGCCGGCAGGGAAGCATCCGCAGCAATTATTTCATCCGCGAAGCGTCCGGGTCTGTCCGCCTGGGCCGAGGCCAAGGCATCGCAAACCTGCCGAAATCTCATTCCCGCCGAATGCGCAGGGGCGACCTCGCCGCGCTCGAGGTTCGGCAGCACAATCGCGCTGCCGCGCTGCAGCATGACGTCGGAAATGTAAGCCGCATGGCCGCACATGGCCTCGAGCGTCGTCGCCGTTCCGGAGCCGGCTGCCGTTCCGCTTGTCAATTGCAAAAGTATCGCCAAATTAGCGTAGAAGCCAGTTTCAAACTCCTTCACCTGCAGGGTGCCCATCCGCGCCGTCGTTCGCCAATGAACATGGCGCAATGAGTCGCCCTCGCCGAATTCGCGGACGCCACGCGGTTCGATGCCGTGCCCACGGCTGCGGCCCTCTTCCGATTGGCTTGTGCCCCACCCTCCCAGCGCGCTCAAGTCGAGTGACAATGGTATTTTTGCGGGATGGATCGTGATTTGAAAGGGCTCCGCCGAATAGACCTTGTCGATCCGGATTAGTCCCAGCGAGTCAAAGCTTTGAACGAGTATGTCCGACCATTTGTAGACCCCTCGCTTCAGCGGATTGAGTTCATAGCGAGTTTCGACCGCTTGCTCGTAGCTGGGCGCAACCGGGAGCGGCCGGATGTCAGCATCATGCGCAAGCGACGGAGGCAGCTCGTCGAGAACAAAGAGAAGCGGCCTGCGGATATTGAGAAGGGACCTAACGCGAATTCTCATCGCCACGCGCTCCCCGGCGAGCATTACCGTCGGCGCGATCCTCTCAAATTCGAGCCCGCGAGTGGCGAGCCACGCTTGGCCGCGCAAAACGAGGAGCGTAACGATGAGCACCGTGCTCATATAAAAGAGAGACCGGGTGTTTAGAAACGCGCCGACGAAAAGCAGAAACAGCGCGGAAACGCTGATCGTTAGGACTGCGTAATGCCGCATCGCGCTACTTCGCGGGCACCGGCACTCTTATGGAATCCACGATTTCCTCGACAATCTCTTCCGCCGAAACGCCGCGCGAGCGCAGGTCCGCTCTCGGAATAACTCGGTGAGCCAAGACTGCCGCGGCCATCGCCTTGACGTCGTCCGGCCGGACGTAATCCTCACCTTGGTAGGCGGCGTGAGCTTGCGCCGCGTGCATCAAGAGAAGCGAACCGCGAGGGCTCGCGCCGAGCATAATCTGATTGGACTGCCGCGTCGCCGAAACGATATCCACGATATAGGTCCTTACCGACTCGTGCACGAAAACCGCGCGGACGGAGGCCTGGATCTGCTTAAGCTCCGTTGGTGCGATAACCTCCTGAACCGAGTCAATGGGCATTTCTTGCTGCTGCGCCACAAGGATTTCCGATTCAACGCTGGGATCGGGATAGCCGATCGACAGGCGGGCGAAAAAGCGATCGAGCTGTGCCTCGGGAAGCGGGTACGTGCCCGTCAGTTCGATATTGTTTTGGGTGGCGATGACGAAGAAAGGCTCTGGCAGCGCGTGCGTTATGCCGTCATAGGTAACCTGCCGCTCCTCCATTGATTCGAGCAGCGCCGCCTGAGTCTTAGGGGTTGCGCGATTGATTTCGTCGGCCAGTACGACATTGCCGAAGATTGGCCCCGGCCGGAACTCGAACTCGGAGTCCTTTTGGTTGAAGATGCTCGATCCCGTGATGTCGGCGGGCAAAAGATCGGGCGTGAACTGAATCCTCTTGAATTCGCCACCGATAGCGCGCGCCAGCGACTTGGCGAGCATCGTTTTACCGACGCCGGGCACGTCCTCGATGAGGAGATGGCCATTGCAAAAAAGAACGAGGACGGCTTTTTCGACCGTCTCCGTTTTTCCGAGAATCGCCTTCTCGACTTCCGCGACGATGCGCTTCGCGCTTTCCGATATGTCTAGTTGAGCCAGGATAGTGTCCGCCAAGGTTAGTAAACAGACGACGGCGCATGGCCGTACGTTCGATTATGCCCCGACCGGCGAACCATCGGGCAAGTCGCACCGGTCGGACCTTGCAGCCTCTCCTTTCAGGAAAAGCCGGGTATACTCCGTCCTTGCGCCCGATGCTGCCGGCAGCCGGACGCTTTTTGAGTGGCTTTATGCCGCCGAGGAATACCCGATGAAAGTCCGTACAAGCGTAAAGAAAATGTGCGACAAGTGCAAGATCGTCCGTCGCGAAGGCGTCGTGCGCGTACTTTGCTCAAATCCCAAGCACAAGCAGAGGCAAGGCTAGTCTATGGCGCGTATTGCCGGTGTAGACCTTCCACGAGATAAGAAACTCGAAATCGCCCTTCGCTACATTTATGGCGTCGGTCCCACCACCGCCCGGGAGATCTGCAAGCAGTCGGGCGTGGACCCCGAGACCAAAATCAACGCGCTCTCCGACCAAGACGTCGCAAAACTCAGGGAGGTCATCGAGCGAGACCACCAGGTCGAGGGAGACCTGAAGCGTGAGGTTCAGCAGAACATCCGCCGGCTTATCGAAATTGGGAGCTATCGCGGCCTTCGCCATAGACGCGGTCTGCCCACGAGAGGCCAAAACACCCGTTCAAACGCACGCTCCCGCAAAGGGCCGAAGAAGACGGTCGCCGGCAAGAAGAAGGCAGTTAAGTAACACATGGCTCGTAAAGCAGTAGCCGCCAAAGGCAAGCAGAAAGTTTCCAAGGGCATCATCCATGCGATTGCTCACATAAAGTCGTCGTTCAACAACACGATCGTCACGATCACAGACCAGCAAGGCAACGTCATTGTTTGGTCGAGCGCCGGGCATGTCAATTTCAAAGGCAGCCGCAAAGGTACGCCGTTCGCGGCGCAGGTAGCCGCCGAAGACTGCGCTCGCCGCGCGCAAGACCAGGGTGTGAAGCGCGTCGACATTTGGGTGCGCGGCCCGGGCAGTGGCCGCGAGACTGCCATGCGTGCATTGCAGGCCAGCGGGCTCGACGTCGTTTCGATCCGCGATGTGACGCCTCTCGCGCATAACGGGTGCCGCCCGCCCAAGCGGAGGAGGGTCTAACAATGTCAGTCATCTGGGAAGCCAAATGCAAACTTTGCCGCCGAGCAGGGCAAAAGCTTTTCTTGAAGGGAGACCGCTGTTTTACGCGCAAGTGCCAGATCGAGCGCGAAAGCCGCAACAAGCCGCCCGGACAGCACGGCGATAACGCCGCCCGAGGCCGCAGGCTAACCGAATACGCCGAGCAGCTTCTCGAAAAGCAGAAGCTCAAGAGAATGTATCAGCTTCGCGAGAAGCAATTCTCCGCCTACATGGATGAGGCATCGCGACGCCGCGGAGTTACGGGCGAAAACATGCTCCAGCTTCTCGAAACGAGACTCGACAATTTCGTTTACCGTCTCGGCTGGGCCCCCGCTCGCGGAACGGCACGTCAGCTCGTCAACCATCGATTTTTTACCGTGAACGGCAAGCGGGTCAACGTTCCCAGCTTCCAGTTGCGGCCCGGCGACACCGTCGCTCTTCATGAAAGCAAGCGCGAAGGCGCCTACATCAAAGAAGCGCTGCAGGCGATGGCCGTCAAGCAGATTCCTTCTTGGATCGAAGTCGACACGGCTAGTTTCGAGGGCAAAGTCCTGCGCCCGCCGACGAAGGAAGAGCTGAATCTCGAAATCAACGACCAGCTGATCGTCGAGTTCTACACACGATAACCATGGCTCAAATTGAAACCCTAGACCTTACGGAAACTTATGGCAAGTTCGTGCTTTCACCACTCGAGCGCGGATACGGCCAAACCTTAGGCAATACCCTGCGACGAGTGCTGCTTAGCTCGATACCAGGAGCGGCCATCACGGCAATTCGCGTCGACAAAGTGCTGCACGAGTTCGCCGCGATTCCGGGAATCAAAGAGGACATGAGCGAGCTGTTGCTCAACCTGCGAGACGTTGCCATTCGCGTCAACTCGGACCGCCCGCCGGAGGACGATCTCGAACTCACGATCGACGTCAAGGGCAAAGGCAGGATCACCGGGGCGGATATCCAGGCGCCGCCTGAGATCCAGATCATCAATCCCGAGGCATACATCTGCACCATCAGCGACTCGAAAGCCAGCCTTTACGCCGAGCTTTACGTTAGCTGGGGCAGCGGATACGTTCTCCCCGACAGGCAAGAGCGGTTCAAGGGCATGATTGGCATGATTCCCATGGGCTCCCAGTTCACGCCTGTCAAAAAGGTCAATTACACGGTAGAACAGACGCGAGTGGGCCAGCGAACCGATTTTGAAAGACTTACGCTCGAAGTCTGGACAACGGGCGCCGTCTCGCCGAACGTGGCCGTAACCCAAGCTTCCCACATTATCGACAAGTACATTCGGATGTTCTTCGATTTAGGGGCCGGCGGCATGGATTTGGCATTGTCGGATGGCGATGAGGAACGGCCCGACCTTTCCGGCGTACCCGATATTCGCATCGAGGAAATGGATTTTGGCCAACGCACGTTTAATTGCCTGCGCCGAGTGAATCTGACGAGCCTTCGCGACATTGTGCTTCAATCGGAAGCCGATCTTTACGGAATCAGGGGATTCGGCAAGAAATCGCTGCAAGAAGTAAAAGATAAACTAGCTGAACGCGGACTCGCTCTCAAGCCCGGCAAAGCCGGTCAGCGCATTACCGAGTTCGACGACGAAGACGAAGAGGAAGATATCGAAGAATGAGACACAAGGTAGATCGACGAAAACTGGGTCTGCCCAGCGACCAGCGCCGAGCCCTGCTCACCAATTTGACCAGGCAACTCATTCGCCACGGCTTCGTGCACACAACCGAAGGTCGCGCCAAGGAGCTTCGGCGAGTTGTCGAACCGCTCGTTACGCTCGCGAAGAGCGACACGCTTTCCGCGCGCCGTCAAGCTCGCAGACTTCTCGTCGGTCATGGTACGAGCACGTCGGCGCACCGCAAGCTTGCGCTAACCCAAGATGAGCTTGCCGAGAGATGCCTTATCAATGGCGAAGACCTGGTAAAGCACCTTTTCGACAACGTCGCTCCGAAGTCGAAGGATCGGCCCGGAGGCTACACGCGCATAACCAAAACGGGACGCCGCCGCGGCGACGGAGCGCCCACTGTCGTTATCGAATTGATTGACTAAAAATCAGAGCCGATTGCGGCTCGTTATCGAATTTGACGGTACGGACTTTTGCGGCTGGTCAGAACAGCCCGGCTTGAGAACCGTCAAGGGAACCTTGAAAAGCTGTATTCGCCAGGTCGGCGGCGAGGATGTCGACCTCCGTGGAGCGAGTCGCACCGATTCCGGCGCTCATGCCAAAGGCTTCGTCGCGGATTTCCTAACCGAAAACCCGATGCCGCCACAAAACTGGCTGGTCGCATTGAATCGGCAATTGGATGGCGACGCCCGCGTGCTGAAGTGCGAGCTCGTTTCGAGCGAGTTTCATTCGCGATTCTATGCCCGTTCGCGGGTTTACGAATACCGGATCGTGGAAAGCGAAAAAGTCGATCCGAGACGAGCGCGATATGTTTGCGAAACCTGGAGGCGGCTAGACGCGCAAGCCATGCAAAGCGCCGTAAAGCACGTTCTCGGGAGGCACGATTTTCGGGCTTTCGGAGAAGAGCTTGGCAACATGGAGAACGCTGTTCGCGAAGTCATTGCGGCCACGGTCGAACGCTTCAGAGACGAGATTCGGTTCACCATCGAGGCGACGGCATTCATCCGCGGTATGGTGCGGCGGATCGCCGGCGGGCTTTTTGAAGTGGGATATGGAAGGAGATCAGTCGATGAGTTTGAG